>JANNCC010000275.1:0-3334 GCA_031386125.1 Chitinophagaceae bacterium | reverse complement strand
CCGGCCCGGCGGCCCTAATGACTACTTAATCACTGATTAGGCAGCCATGGCATACTGAGTATTGCCATTTGAGTTTTTCGTATTCAGATTAAACTGCTAATTACGCAACGCAGTACATGCTTACACTCTCAAAGATCTATGCTGTCAAAACCAAACGCCCCCAAGTCATTTCAATTGAACTAAGCCTGTAAAAATACTACTATTTAAAGTGTTAACGACATTCTGCTAAATCTTATAATTTTTTTAGATAATCCGGTCGCAGCCTGTTTACAAATCCATTAGCTTTATCGCATGGCTAACACTACACCAGAAGAATTTTATAATCAACGGATCAGTAAGCTAGCGATTGAAAAAGGAAAGCAAGAAAAGAAGAAATCGCAATTGGCCTGGCTTCGTTTTTTTTCACTCGTCGGAGCTTTCGCTGCGGCGTGGGTACTATGGCCTTATGGAGAAGCATTTGGAATAATTGCATTTTTTTTACTGATTGGTTTATTTATTTATTTTTTGAAGCAAGACATTAATAATAATGCTGCCATTGAAAATACCAACCGGTTAACTGCTATTAATGAAACTGAAATCTTGATTCTTCGGCACAATTTCTTTCATCTGCCGGATGGCAGCAAGTATCAGCCTGCCTCTCATTCTTACAGCAACGACCTTGACATCTTTGGCCGTGCATCTTTATACCAGTATATTAACCGCACAACATCTGAACAAGGTAGTACCGTAATGGCCAGCTGGCTTACTCAGCCCAGCTCTGTGTCATTACTGCTTCAGCGACAAAAGGCAGCTAAAGAGTTAGCTGCTCAAACCAACTGGCGACAGCAATTGCAGGCTTATGGTATTGCAGATGCTATTACTAATGCGACCGAAGAAAAAATCAGCCACTGGCTATCAGAAGAAAATAAATTCATCCATAAACTATTTTGGAAAATACTCCGGATAGTTTTACCGGCCGTAAGCCTTACCGTACTCGGACTTTATATTACAGGTGTTATCGGGTCAAATAGATTTTTTCCAGCGGCTGTCCTATTAATGATCCTTGCCTTTAGCATTTCAAAAAAAGTAATACCTGTACATTCAAAGCTCAATAAAATTGCTCCGCAACTAGCTACCTCATCCAATAGCATTGCTTGGATAGAACAAACTTCATTCAACAGTACTTATCTGCAGGAATTAAAAAATGTATTTGACCATCATCCCGAAAAAGCTTCTAAAAAAATAAAAGGGCTGACCCAAATACTTGAAAGGTTGGACCTGCGCCTCAACTTTGTTGTGTTTATTCCACTCAATACTTTTCTTTTCTGGGACCTTCAGCAAGTATTTGCTTTAGAAAAATGGAAAGAGAATAATAAACAACGTATCAGCCATTGGTTTAAAGGGCTGGCAGAAATGGAAGCCATTGTAGGCATCAGCAATCTTACTTTTAACCATCCTACCTGGACTTTTCCTGTTATCAGTAATGAAGAAGCAGTTTTTGAAAGTGAGAATCTTGGGCATCCGTTAATTCCAGTAGAGAAAAGAGTTAATAATTCATTTTCCACAAAAGGAGTTAATCAATTGAATCTTGTAACCGGTTCCAATATGGCCGGGAAAAGTACTTTTCTCAGAAGCATTGGAATCAATATGGTACTCGCAATGGCAGGTGCTCCTGTTTGTGCCAGCAGGCTTACTCTTTCTCCAATGAAGGTGATGAGCAGTATGAGAATAAGCGACAATTTAGAAGAAAGCACCTCTACTTTTTATGCTGAACTAAAAAAATTGAAAGAAATTATAGAAGCCGTAAACCGAAACGAAAAAGTATTTCTGCTGCTCGATGAAATATTAAGAGGAACAAATTCAGCAGACAGGCATACTGGTTCTAAAGCTCTTATTAAACAACTAATCCATCACCAGGCTGCCGGAGTGCTGGCTACCCATGATCTTGAATTGGCAAAACTATCTAATGAGTATCCCGGTAATATTCAGAATTATCATTTTGATGTGCAGGTAGCAAACGATGAACTTTTCTTTGATTATAAATTAAAGAGAGGCATCTGTCAAAGCATGAATGCCTCTATATTAATGAAAAAGATAGGTATTGAGTTGTAATTACTTGCCCCAACCAAACCAATCATTACCATTTGCATACAGCATCAGGGCAATCAGTATTACAAAGCCGGCTATCTGGGCATACTCCATAAACTTATCGTTTGGTTTTCTGCCGGTAATCATTTCCCACAAGGTAAACATCACATGACCCCCGTCTAAACCAGGAATAGGCAGCATATTCATGAAGGCAAGAATAACAGATAACATGGCTGTTAATCTCCAGAATGATTCCCAATCCCATACCGGAGAAAATATAGAGCCCATTGTTTTAAACCCACCAACTGCTTTATAGCCACCGGTGTTTGGATTCAAAATCGTTTTAAACTGTGCTACATAATCTCTTAACTCTGTAAAAGTCATTTTTACACCGGCAGGAAAAGCTGGTAAAAAATTATACTTTGTAACCTCAAACCTTAACCAGCCCAGGCTATCTAATTGTTTCATGGTGCCATAAGGATTAAATCCAATCTGAGCGTCAGCATTAATTTTTGAAATAAAATTTGTATCTCTACCGTCTCTGTTTACTGTTATTAAAACTGTTTTATTCTTTTTTGTTTCCAATATGTCTGATAGCTCATCAAAATACCTAAACCGGGTCGAATCTATACCCACTATCATATCATTCTTTCTCAAACCAGATTTGTAAGCAGTGGAGGTATCATTCACTTTTAAAACCATAGCAGGAATGCGGGGTTCAATAAATCCTGTTCTTTTCTGATTTTTATTTTGAACTAATTGACCTACAAAATTCTTTGGCAAATCTATTACCAGTGGTTTACCATCTCTTTCCAACTGAACTTGTGATGCTGTAATCAATTTCTTTTTAAAACGGGTAAGATCATACACCTCCCTCCCATCAACACCAATTATTTTATCTCCGTTTTTGAAACCGATTTTCATTAATGTGCTGTCACCGATATGTACACCATATTTCATAGAACTGGATGGTACTTTCTTATCGCCCCAAATCATTAATATGAATGCGTATATGATGAAGGCAACCAAAATATTCATTATCACACCACCCAACATTACAATCAATCGTTGCCAGGCTGGCTTACTTCTGAATTCCCACGGCTGTGGTGGCTGCTTCATCTGCTCTTTATCCATACTCTCATCAATCATACCCGCAATCTTTACAAAACCACCAAAGGGCACCCAGCCAATCCCATATTCGGTTTCACCTATTTTTTTCTTCCATAAACTAAACCATGGATTAAAAAACAGGTAGAATTTTTCTACC
>JANNCC010000068.1:0-3756 GCA_031386125.1 Chitinophagaceae bacterium | reverse complement strand
CCCAAAAATCTTTACACCTTTATTTATATATACTGTCCTGTTATTTATTCTTTAAGCGACCCAACTCGAAACTCATAACCCTGAACGCTAAACTTTTTCTACCACTCTCAATTTTGCACTTCTGCTTCTTGGGTTTTGCTTCATCTCAATTTCCGTCGGCACAATTGGTTTTTTTGTTATCACTTTCAGCTCACTCACCGGTTCGGTATTGATAAATGGGTTCTCATCCGGCTCATCAAATGAACCACGGCGAAAAAAATTCTTTACCAATCTGTCTTCGAGAGAATGAAATGTAATAATGGCCACTCTGCCTCCGGGCTTTAATAAGGATGGGATTTGTTGCAGCATTTCTTTCAATGCACCTAATTCATCGTTCACTTCAATACGTAAAGCCTGAAAAACCTGGGCGAAGTACTTGTTGGGATTTCCTTTTACTATTTCCCGGACTGCATTTTTAAACCCATCAATCGTTTTGAGCGAAGCCGACTTACGAACATCAACAATTTTTTTTGCTAAGGTTTTGGAGTTGGTTACTTCACCATACTGTTCAAAGATTTTGTGCAACCGTTGTTCAGTATAAGTGTTCACCACTTCAAAAGCTGTCAAAGCCTCTCGCTGGTCCATCCGCATATCCATATCAGCGTTGTAGCGAATAGAAAATCCTCTTGCTGCTTCGTTAAACTGATGACTGCTTACACCGAGGTCGGCCATAGTACCATCCACCGCTGTAATATTATGCAGGCGAAGAAAACGTTGCAGGTGACGAAAATTTTGCGGAACAAAAATTATCCGCTCATCAGCTGGTAAGTTTTTTCTGGCATCATCATCCTGGTCGAAGGCCACCAACTTTCCTGTTGCACTTATTTTTTCTGCAATGGCTTTAGAATGTCCTCCACCACCAAAAGTGCAATCCACATAAATGCCGTCGGGTTGAATGTTGAGAGCTTCTATCGTTTCTGCCAGCAATACAGGTATGTGGTACTCGTTTTCCACAATTATTAATTAATAATTATTCATTACTAATTTTTCCTCCCAATACCTGGTTGCCCAAGTCACTTAATGCATCCGAAGAAATTGAATCAAAGAACTGTTTGTACTTATTACTATCCCAGATTTCTATTTTATCTCCTGTTGCCATCAGCACTATGTCTTTCTCCAACCCTGCATACATTTTCAAACTTGGCGGCAACAGTATCCGGCCTGCAGTATCAGGTTCCACAAAAGTGGCACCGTTCAGAAAAGCTCTTCTGAACTCCCGTTGTTTCGGGTCAAACTCATTCAGTCCGGTAATTTTTGCAAAGAGCGGCTCCCATGTTCCCATCGGGTAAAGAGCTAAACATTTTTCAAATCCCCTGTTGATAACAAAGCGACCTGTTTCCCCTTCCGGCAATTGTTTTTTGAACCCCGCCGGGAGGAGGAACCGCCCCTTGGCGTCCAAAGTAGCCTCGTATTCTCCGAGAAATCCTATCATTATCAGTGAATTGGGTCAACGTTTAAATAATTACCACAAAATAACACTTTTCCCCACTTAACAATCAAATTTTTTTAAATTTAATTTTTCCCCAGTATTTTTTTGGCTGAAACCCTTTGTGGAAAGGGATTTTAGGGAATATTATCAATTTTTGGGCGAAAAGGGGCTGTATAGCCTGTGAATAGGGGTGGATAAGCTGTGAATAATGACAGTTGCAAGGTACCATTCCAGGATAGAAACGTATTTTGCAAATAATCAACAGATGTCAACAACTGGATATTCTAGAACGCCTTTAATAAAAAAACTCGGTATCAAACCGGAGATGAAAGTTCTTTTGCTTAATCAGCCAGATGATTATTATTCCTTATTAGAAACTAAGATCATTCACCAGCTATGTACAAAGAATCAAACACCTGACTTTGTTCATCTGTTTGTAAAAACAGAAAAAGAATTTATCAGTGAAATGAAAAATTGAATTCTGTTTATAAAAAGAACAGTTCTATTATCATTTGGATCTCTTGGTATAAGAAAGCAGCAAAGATTGCAACAGATGTTACGGAAGACACTATCCGTAGCTATGCATTACAACATGATTTGGTAGATGTAAAAGTTTGTGCGGTGAGTGAAGTGTGGAGTGGGTTGAAATTAGTTGTTCCGTTGAGTAAACGATAGTATTTTTACAACCTATCAAGTACAACAGTTAGTTGTATCATGACCAACCCCAAAAACATATCCATCAACGATTTTAGCTATTCTCTTCCCGAAGAAAGAATTGCTAAATACCCATTAGCAGAAAGAGACGCTTCTAAATTGCTTATTTATAAAGCAGGTGAAATAGTAGAAGACGTTTATAGAAATATCACTCATCACATTCCAGAAAAGTCGTTACTTGTTTTCAACAATACCAAAGTAGTAGAAGCAAGGTTATTGTTTCAAAAACCAACCGGTGGTGTAATTGAAATTTTTTGTTTAGAACCACATGAGCAATATGCTGACATTACCACTGCTATGCTGCAAAAAGAAAAGGTGCTATGGCAATGCCTCGTTGGTGGTGTTTCTAAATGGAAAGCTGGCCAAACATTAGAGAAAAAAATAAATACTGAAAATCTTGCTTCGACCCACTTATGGCAGGGCTCGCAAGAAATAATTCTGACGGCAAACTACATTGAAAAAAGAAACGATTCTTTTATTATTGAACTATCATGGTCGCCAGCTGAATTAAGTTTTGCAGAGGTATTACATTTTGCTGGTGCTATTCCTCTTCCCCCTTATATTAAAAGAGCCGTAGAGAAATCTGATGCAGAGAGATACCAGACTGTGTATGCACATTTTGATGGTTCGGTGGCTGCGCCAACTGCAGGGCTGCATTTTACTGAAACCATTTTTAATCAACTCAAAGAAAAAAACATTCAAGCTGATTTTGTTACGCTTCATGTAGGTGCCGGTACTTTTAAACAAGTGAAAAGTGAAACAATGAAAGAACATGAAATGCATGCGGAATGGATTGATGTTTCTAAAACCACAATAGAAAATATTCGACAGAATCTTGATAGCAACATCATTGCTGTTGGCACTACTTCACTTCGAACATTAGAGAGTTTGTATTGGCTTGGCCGGAAGCCGGAACTTCGTTCCGGGAATATAAACGGAACCGGAGTTCCGCTATCCGTGTCTCAATGGGAAGCCTATGAGCCAACAGCAAATACTATTTCTCCCAAAGAAGCTTTAGAATCGCTATTGGAATGGATGGATAAAAACAGACTAGAAAGATTAATAACAAAAACACAACTACTTATTGCTCCTGGCTATCAATTCAAGATTGTAAAGGGATTAGTAACTAATTTTCATCAACCGCAATCAACGTTATTATTATTAGTGGCCGCTTTAATTGGAAAAGATTGGAAAGAGGTTTATGACTATGCCCTGCAAAACGATTTTCGTTTTCTTAGTTATGGAGATGGAAGCCTTTTATGGAAAAACAAGAATAGTTACGACTTTCATTGAAGAAAAAGAATTCAACAAAAAAATAAAGCTTTTCAGCTTATAGAAAATTATTACTTACTAATTTTAAATTATCTACACTTTCTTCAAGGGCAAATCAACCGTGAAAATACTTCCCTTACCCAAAGTACTTTCTGCTTTTATATCACCATGCTGAGCTTCTACCATGGTCTTTACATAACTTAATCCAAGACCAAAGCCTTTTACATTATGCACATTACCGGTGTGAGCCCGGTAAAAGCGTTCAAAAACTCGTTTCACCGTTTCCCGGTTCATCCCTATAC
>JANNCC010000233.1:0-2377 GCA_031386125.1 Chitinophagaceae bacterium | reverse complement strand
TCACCCCCAACCCCTCTCCATAAATGGAGAGGGGAGCAAGACCCCGATAGTTGAAGTGGCATTAACACATTTTCATCATTATTTCTTTTCACTAACCGATATTCCTGATAGAACCAAGAAACATATTGCCACCCCGGAAAGAAAATCAAGTTGCAAAAGATTGAATATGTTTCTTCGCTGGATGGTGCGCAAGGATGATAAAGGCGTTGATTTTGGTATCTGGAAAAACATTTCTCCTGCGCAACTGATTTGCCCGATTGACTTGCATGTAGCAAGAGTTGCCCGGCGGTTTAACATCCTGGAAAGAAAACAAACGGACTGGATGGCTGCATTGGAACTAACAAAATATCTTCGAACTTTGGATAGTACTGACCCGGTGAAATATGATTTCGCACTATTTGGTTTAGGTGTAATGGAAAAATATTA
This sequence comes from Chitinophagaceae bacterium, assembly GCA_031386125.1. Lineage (GTDB taxonomy): Bacteria > Bacteroidota > Bacteroidia > Chitinophagales > Chitinophagaceae > JJ008. The sequence continues at coordinate 1,951 of JANNCC010000233.1, read as the reverse complement.
GCCACGAAATCACACCAATTTTCACAAAAGTGAAAGTTAAAATTATGTTGAGTGAGTTCGGGTTGTTATGAGGTAAAAAATTAAACTATGAACAGTCATTTAATTGAAGATATTAATCAGTCCCTTGAAATAAGCCTGCCGGTTACTATTTCTTCTGAAGAGTTAAAGGAAAAACTGACCGCATTCATCAATGATCTCATCAACCATGATTTTGAAAAATTGGTTTTCTATCTCTATCGGATTGATGTAAATGAATCCAAAATGAAAAAACTGCTTAATCGGAGACGAGGAGAAAATGCTGCAGGGTTAATTGCTGATTTAATTATTGAACGGCAGACAGAAAAAATAAAAAGCAGGAAAGAAACAACAAAAAACGGTGATATTCCTGAAGATGAAAAATGGTAGTGACCCCAATCAGAAGATTCACAATAATTCTTTCACACCCAGCAATTTTGCATAAGTATCAATACGGTGAAATTGATAAATATTTTGAAAAATTCCTTCAACAGATAATGGCGATGCCGAAACTGCTGAATCAGTATACATCATCTGCCGGAGATGTAGCTGACTTTGCACATATCTATTGGTTGGATTAATGACATTGGTGGCTTCCATGATCTTACCGGCTATATCGAGCAGTTCCCCGGTTTCCAATTTTTTCGTAATTCCAGACAGACGAAGACTACCCAAATTTAATATACTGTCCAGACCGGTGAACCCGGCAATTTCATGTATACGATCCATATCCGGAAATACAGTGGCAATATCTTTATTGGTACTATATCGTTCTGCTATCGGATACTTTTCTTCCATATCCTGTACAAAAGCAGCATTGCCCGCAGCGGGTGCGCCGAAAGTGATCAGCTGCAGATTTTCTTTTTTCCCCTTCGGTAATTCCTTTTTTAAATAACCTGCCATTGGATAAGCGAGGTTGCCTCCCAAACTATGACCGGTAATTACGATACTGGATCCGGCAGGTATTTCCCGGAGAATATAATCTTTGATAGACAAACCCTTTACTTTGTCTTTCAGCTGCAATAAATTCTGAAAACCGGTCCAGGCGCCGTTACTGATTTTGGCCTGTTTTATGGTATCCGTAAAATTCCAGGATCGTATGGTAAAAATGTTGAAGTCCTGCAGGATAAAATTCTGAAACCCTTCCTTGCTGAATTCAATCAGCGAACCCCTGATCACCAGTGCATATTGCCGGGAATTCTTTCGATGAGCAATAAACGCAAAATTGCCATTTACCGGGTGAGGAAGAAAAACAACTTCGTACTCCGGGGCATTCACCCCGAAGATTTCTAACATATTTTCTTTATATACCAGTTGATTGAACCTTACCACTTCTTTTGCTGAAAGGAAAAGGGTTGGCACTTCTTCCTTTTTTTTATTGTTACAGGAAATCAGCAACCATAAAAGAGCCGGGATAATATGCCTGAAGTTTGCCATTCTGCCTGTAAAATATAAACCACAGCGAATAATGCTGTGGTTCAAGTTTAAGATTATTTAAAATTAATTTTTATCAACCAGGTTGCTTTAGGGTTTTTCTTTTTTCTCAAACATTAATTCTTTCACCTTCTCTTTATCTTCTTTTTCTTTTTTCAGATCGAACATAGTGCCAAACACATGATCCCAGAAAGTGGAGCTAACCCCATAACCATTATGTTCATTTTTATAATGGTGCAGGTGGTGATTTCTCCAAAGCCCTTTCATCCATTTGAAAGGAGGATTCCAGGCATGAATAGCATAGTGCATAGTGCCATACATAAGATAACCGAAAAGAAACCCGGGAAAAAACATAAATGTTTGGCTGACCAAAAGAAGATACATCAATCCAAAAATCGAAGACGAAAGAATTAAACTCGGAACAGGAGGCATGAATAAACGTTGCTTATCTCTTGGAAAATGATGATGGTTGCCATGCAACGTATAAATAAATTTTTTAGCC
>JANNCC010000162.1:0-35571 GCA_031386125.1 Chitinophagaceae bacterium | reverse complement strand
GATACAAATAGATGAGAGCTTTGCTGCATATGGAAAATTTACTGGCATACGCCACACCGTTATATTTGGAGGTGTATCGCAACTTAACCAAACCAATGCATTGCGCAGGGGTGTGGATGTGTTAGTAGCAACACCGGGTCGCTTATTAGATTTAATGACGCAGGGGTATATCCGCCTGGACAAACTGCAAATATTCGTACTCGATGAAGCAGACCGTATGCTCGACATGGGTTTTATCCATGATGTAAAAAAGATAATCGCCAAGCTGCCGGCAAAAAGACAAACACTTTTCTTTTCGGCCACCATGCCACCAGAAATTCAAAAGCTGGCGAATGTATTATTAACCAATCCATCTAAGGTGGAAGTAACACCGCCTTCTTCTACCGTTGATAAGATAGAACAAAGCCTTTATCATGTTGGTAAAATGGAGAAACCGGAATTACTATTGCATTTGTTAGAGGATGCTGGTATTAAAACAGCATTGGTTTTTACCCGTACTAAACATGGTGCAGATAAAGTAGTAAAGATTCTGCAACGCTTCAATATACGAGCTGCTGCTATACATGGCAACAAATCGCAGAATGCCCGGCAAGGTGCATTATCTGATTTTAAAAACGGTACACTCCGTGTGTTAGTGGCAACAGATATTGCTGCCAGGGGAATTGATATTGATGAACTGACCCATGTTATCAATTTTGATATGCCGAATATTCCTGAAACCTATGTACACCGTATCGGTCGTACAGGCAGGGCAGGCAATACAGGCATTGCCATTTCATTTAGCAGTGTGGATGAAAGAGAAGAATTACGGGACATTCAAAAACTAATTGGTAAATTAATTCCGGTGATACATGAACACCCTTTTGTAACGAATGCACATGTATCTGCACCGGAGCCACCTCAGCGGCAACAAAGACAACAATCATCTTTTAAACCCCGCAGAAATAATTTTCAATCGCAGGGACAAAGTGCCGGTAATGGCAACCATGCAAGGAGAGGCTATGGTCAGCAAAGAAGTGGCAGCAGGTAAGAGAGTGGCTTTTTCGAATTGCGAAAGACAGGATTAATTTTTAAATTTGCGGATGAACAGATTGGTTCACATATTTAAATCAGTAGATGAACAGCAACAGTTTCACAAAGAGCTGATGCTTCAAACTACTGTGGCTGACAGGTTCAGGAAACTGTATCAAATGCAGCAAATAACGAAACTGTTTCATCCTGTTACTAATAAATCCCGAAAAATCCTGATTGGTAAATGGACATCTTGAATCATGAATTTCTTTTATTCCTTAATTGTGCTCAAAAGCACCAACTCAGGTATTTGCTGATTGGTGGCTATGCAGTGAATTATTACGGATACACAAGAAATACGGAAGATCTGGATATATGGCTGGCCCCTACCGTTGAAAACAGGCAGGCTTTTATTGACACACTATTATGTATGAATTATTCAGAAAAGGAAGTAAAGCCTTTACTGGATGAAGACTTCACCATTCCTTTTGTGGGTACGATTGGCTCTGCCGAGGCAATAATAGATGTTTTGACATTCGTTCATCAATCTATTTCGTTTGAGGAAGCTGAAAAACAAAAGATAGTTTATGAAATCCAACCGGGTGTTCTGTTGAATATCGTTCCTTATGATGTGCTCAAAGACATGAAACTCCTCACACACCGGGAAAAGGACATGTTTGATGTAGCCCGGTTGGAAGAAATTAAAAATGCTCAGCAACCACCGGAATAACCTGGTTCAATTCATTATGTACTAATGCTGTTGTAAAACTTAGTTCACCGCTACTGCTGTCATTGTTTTTGAAACAGCAATGCTGGTTGTTCTTGTTGTTTTGTTCCCTGTTTCATCCGTGGCAACCACTGTAATAGTGTAGATTCTTACTGAACCATCTGCCAGGCGGCTTGATTTCAGTCGCAGTAAATGATCGTCAACTATTTCCCAGTCTCTAATTCCATCTGTGGCATTACTGCTGACGGCTATTGTTGTTTTTACATTCTTTCCATTATCTGAAGCGTCATAATATACCGCTACCCTTTTCATTCTATTACTGGCAGGCCATATTTGTGTTCGGGAAAGAGTAATGGGTGATAAGGATGGCGATTGATTATCTGTAACAGTAACGGTGAAAGAACATTTTTGTCCTGTGGAAGTAGTTAGAATAATACTGTGCGAACCCAGGCGAAAGAAAGAACCGGAAGCAGGTGTGTAAGTGGCAGTGCCGGATTCAGGTGCAAGGGCCGGAAAGGTGACGGTGGTGCCTTCTTTTCCATTGTCTGTGTTTGCAACAATATTGGAAGGACAGGATAATGTTACGTTTTGTGCATTGATTTTTAGTTGGCTAAGCACAAATAGAGCTATAAATGCCGGGAAGATTAAAACTTTCATACCATCTGTTATTTAGAATTTATCAATCAGGTAAAAGAATTTTTTGGGAAGTTATTATACATCAAGCAAACAAGATACCAAAAAACTTAAAGCAAGATAAATACTTTCAATAACCCTCACGGGGAAATTTATTCCCACTTTTTTTATAAGCAGGCAGCTAATGGTTATAAAAATATTTCGGTTGGCACAGTATTTGGAATTCTCTTCTTGTTCAACAAAATTTTAATACTAAATATTTTACTTTATGAAAAAATCAGCGTCAGGATTCGGTGTGCCAGGTGTATTCATTACTCTTTTGGCCATCATAATTTCATTTACTGCTTGTGATAAGGACAATTCCGCAGGTGGTGGGACAGCAAGTACTACAATTAAAATAACAGATGCAGCTATTGACGATGCATCGGTAACCGGTGCCTTTGTAACCATTAGTGATGTTAAGCTCGATGGACAAAGTGTACAGGGATTCACAAAAACAACTATAAATATCAGTGCCTACCAGAATGGTGCAACAAAAATCCTCGGGACATTCAACCTGGCAGGCAGAACCTACAGCAACATTACATTTGTTCTTGATTACGACATGGATGCAAGTGGTGGTTCACCGGGAAGTTATATAACTACTACGGGGGGGCTAAAACATAAATTGCAAAGCACTGCCACCAGTATTACCATTAATAAAAGTTTGGCTTTGTCCGGAAATTCTTCCATCGTAGCTGATTTTGATTTACGGAAAATGATAACCCGTCAATCAGGCGGCGGTGCTGACCAATATGATTTTGCCACCGCAACAGAATTAGAAACTGCAATCAGGGTCGTGGCAGAAAGCAAATCAGCTACTATTGCAGGAACATTGACGAATAATGCTGTTGGTTCGGGTAAGATAATTGCCTATGCTTATAAGAAAGGTACTTATAACAGAAGTACAGAAATGCAGGCTTCAGGTGCCAGTAATATACAATTTAAAAATGCTGTTAGCAGCAGTGTTGTAAGTGGGTCTGGTAATTATCAATTACATTTTTTGGAGAGTGGCGAGTATGAAATACATTTTGCTAATTATACTGACACCAATGCGGATGGCCAACTGGAATTAAGCGGAACTTTAGTAGCTGTAGGAGCAGCCGGGCTCAATCTTCTTGGACTTAACCTGAATGCTGGTGTAACCTTAACGGTAAATGCAACAGCTACGGCAATTCTTCCATAGGATATTCCCTATGTCTCTATACATAACAGTAACATTGTGATTTATTCAGGAAGCCGGTTCAATTGAACCGGCTTCTCTTTTATTTAAGATCTCTCCTGTTGTTGAGCCTGTAACATATGCCCCAGATAATAGCGGTAATAATAACCGTAAGAATAACATGCTGCGGAATTACTCTTAAGGATTCGTTATAAGCCTCTACATCAAGCTTGCCCCAAAAAGCAGGCTTGGGTATCATGCGGTCGGAGATCTCCAGTGGCATATATTTGCCGAGGTCACTTCCTTTCCATTCAAAAAACCCGATGATGATATTTTCCAGTATTATATAATAGAACAGGAAAAGACCTAAGGCTAAAAAAGCTTTCCGAATCAGGAAACCCATTAAAAATGCAATGGAGAGCTGGGCGAAAGTCTGCAGGCCAAAGAGACCCACATATTTTATCTGTCCCCAGGTGTCCTGTATCAGCCTTTCCTGGTTAGTAACACCGGTAATGTATGAAACTACTGCATAAAGAAGAGTGATTAATAACGATATGATGAATACATCAATGAGTTTGCTGGTTATAAACTGGCTGCGGCTCCAGCCGTCAATGATATTCTGGCGATGTGTTCTGAACGTATATTCATTGGATATAAGCATGATGACCACCACTGCCGGAATGAATACAAAGCAGGATAAGAAAAAGGCTACGGTATGCCATACTTCAGGAAAAGTGAATGGATTGCCAATAACCATTTTAGCGGCCTGGCCTAATTCTGAAGGCCTGTTGGTAATGTCTTCATAGAGTTTGTAAGTTATATAATTGACACCGGGGTAGGATAGGGCGGTAATGCCAATAATCCACCAAAAGGCATTATACTTTCTCATCTTCAGCCATTCTGTACGTATCAGTGTTGTCATATATGCAGTAGTTAGGATAATTAATTGTTGGTGAGTTCAAAGAATCTTGCTTCAAGGCGTTTTTTTCTTAATACTAATTGTGTAAGCACCACTCCATTATTAAAGCAATGTTGATTTATCTCGTCCATCTTTGCCTCTCCTTTTGGAAAAACGATTTGTACGGTATTTGTTTTATCATCAATAACAACCTCTTTCCCGAAATGCTTTAAGATAGTTGATAAGGCATGTATGTTAGCAGCACTTAGTTCCACTATATCTTCATCCTTCATTATTTCTTCTACGCTGCCGGTAGTTATTATATTACCGGTTTTTAAGATTGCCGCATGGGTACACACTTTTTCCACTTCATCCAGCAAGTGGCTGGCCATAATGATGGTGTGCCCCTGCTCTTTCAAATCAATAATCAGTTTCCTGATTTCAGAAATACCAACAGGGTCAAGGCCATTGGTAGGTTCATCCAGCACCAATACTTTTGGACTGCCCAATAAGGCTGCACCAATAGCCAGCCGTTGCTTCATACCAAGGCTGAAAGATTTGAACGAACTCCAACGACGGTCGTAGAGATTTACTTTCTTTAGTACTTCATCAATTTCGGCTTTTGTTCCCCGGCCGCTGATGGCTTGTGTGATTTTTAAATTATCAGTGCCAGATAAATAACTGTAGAAATTCGGTGTTTCTAATAAAGAACCAATTTTTTTTCGTTGCTCAGGTGAACCACCAGGGTGGCCAAACCAAAGAAATTCACCTTTATTAGCTTTCAGCACATCCATTACAATACCGAGCAGGGTTGTTTTGCCACTACCGTTGGGGCCGAGTATGCCAAACACACTTCCCTGCGGCACATCAAAAGACACACCGTTTAATGCTTTAACAGCACCATACGACTTTGCAAGGTTTTTGATCGAGAGAACAACACTCATAGTATTATATTGATTATGCGCTGAAGTTAGCGGTTTCTTTTTGTTACCCAAAAGAAGCAGGATGAGTTAACAGTTTTTAATGATGAACTACTTCCGGCTTTCGGTGTTATTGATGGATTACCTTTACATATTTACTACAATGGCAACCATACTTATTACAGGCGGAACCGGCTTAGTCGGCAAAGCATTAGGACAGGCTTTGCTGGAAAAAGGTTACAGTGTAATTATCTTGTCAAGACAAGGGAATAAGCAATCTGGTGTTGCCAATCTTTCCTATGCATCCTGGAATGTGGAACAGCAGACAATAGATAAGGAGGCTTTTGCCAAGGCTGATTATATCATTCATCTTGCCGGTGCAGGAGTGGCAGATAAAAGGTGGACAAAAATAAGAAAGCAGGAAATTGTTGATAGCCGGGTGAACAGTAGTAAGCTTATTGTTGATAGTTTGAAAACAATTCCTAATAAAGTAAAGGCGGTAGTGAGTGCATCGGCGACTGGGTGGTATGGTGCCGGTAACCTCATTCCCAACCCTTCTCCATATGGTGGAGAAGGAGGTGAACTCCGAAAATTCGAAGAAACTGATTCTTCGGCAACTGATTTTCTTGGCGATACCTGTAAGCAATGGGAAGAAAGTATTGAACCTGTTACTCAATCGGGTAAACGATTGGTGAAGTTGCGGATAGGAATTGTATTGACTAAGGAAGGCGGTGCGTTAAAGGAATTTCTCAAACCAATGAAGCTGGGTATTGCTGCCATTCTGGGAAGTGGTAAGCAAATCATTAGCTGGATACATATAGATGACCTGGTAAACATGTTTATAGTAGCCATTGAAAATGAAAGTATGAAAGGAGTGTATAATGCAGTTGCCCCCAATCCTGTTTCTAATAAAGAGTTAATGATGACATTGGCAAGAAGCAGAAAGAAGTTTTTTATCCCAATTCATGTCCCAACCTTTATACTAAAAATGATGCTCGGCGGAATGAGTATTGAAGTGCTGAAAAGTGCAATGGTAAGTGCTGAAAAGATCCAACAAGCTGGTTTTGTTTTTAAATTCCCGGACATATTATCTGCGCTGCAAAAATAACGGGTATTTATTTCGGATTGTTTGAAATTGATTTGTACTTTACTGCCCACACTTTTTTGCTTTTTAAATGCGTTTTATTCCTTTTTTCATTTGCTTGTTTATGTGCCTGGTTTGTGCCGGGCAGTACGACAGTCTTCTGAACAAAACTTTTATTGCAAAGCGTCAATTCTTATCTGATTTTTACCGTAAGGCGCTTAAAATCCATGATACCTCTTTCCATGGCAAACAAACCATCATTGAAGGGCTAAGGAAGTTTGGCATCAGGCACAAAGATGAGTCGCTGGTTATTGAAGCGGCGCTGGCAAAGGCATGGTTGCAGTCATTGGAAAGCCCCCGGTATAAACTGGGGGCAAAACTAATGCAGGAGTTCATTGAATCCAGTCTGAAAAAAAAGGATTACATCAGTGCTGCAAGAGCATCCAGGATGTTAGGTGAAATGTACTGGCGGATAGATGAGAATTATGAAAAGGCATTTGAATATTATTTTAAAAGTATAGAAATAGGAAAGTTGCTCAGCGAGGATACCTATCCCGAAAAAATGTTAGACTGTGCAAGTATAGCCGCTGCTTACTATACTTTTAAGGAATACCCTAAAGCCGTTACTTACCTCAGGCAAGGGCTAACGTACAAACCACCAAATAAGCTGGCACCTGTTCAGAGCGACATACGTAATACCCTTGGACTTTGCTTTCAAAAGACCGGCAGCCTCGATTCGGCAGATTATTTTTTTAATCAAATACTGCAAAACGAAACCTCCCGGCATGAAGAGTGGAAGGGTATAGCTATGAGCAATCTGGGCTACAATCAATTTTTGAGGGGTGATTATATAAAGGCCATTCCGCTTTTGGAACAGGATATCATCATTGCAGCAAAATATAATAACCCCGAATTTGCTGATAAATCCATTATCTGGCTTGCATCTGTTTATTTAAAACAAAACAATATTGCCAAAGCAGAAAGTATGGCACTACAAGCCAAACATTATATAGAGAGCAAAAGCATATTTGACCACTACCAGTTCCTGTACCCATTATTGAGCAAACTCTATTCAGTTAAAGGAGATCTTATAAAAAGCCAGCAATACCTAGATTCTTCGCTTTGGGTAAAAGACAGTATTGAAAGAAAGTTCAGTGCTATGCAACTTGCCCGGGCAATACAGAAAATCGAATCGGAAAAGCAGCAACACGAAATATCAAAGCTGGAAGAAGATAAAAGAAACAAGGTTACACAAAGGAATATACTGATTGGCTTTCTGATTTTTCTTTTCTTTTTATCATTATACATTTATCAATTAATAAAGCGAAAGCATAAGCAAGAGCAAGTAGTAAAAAATTTACAATTAGAAAAAAAGGAAAAAGAATTAATAACGGCTGAACAGCAGTTAAAAGATTTTGCACTCAACTTTCAGGACAAATCCAGGTTATTAGAACAACTGGAAGTGCAGTTACAATCGAAAGGCAACGAAGAGGAAAAACTGCTTGAAAAATTGCAGCAAACCACTTTACTTACAGATGACCAATGGGCTAATTTCCGTCAGGTATTTGAACAGGTACACAGCGGCTATCTCGTCCGCTTAAAAGAAAAACTTCCTGATCTTACCCCCGGAGAAATCCGTTATATGGCCCTGGCCAAACTTCATTTCAACAATAAAGAAATGGCTGCCGCCCTCGGCATATCGCAACAAACAGTAAGGGTAACAGCCCATCGCCTCCGTAAAAAACTCCATTTGCCCGAAGAAGGCTCACTTTCAGAACTGGTAAATTCAATTTAGCCTTTCCTTCAACCCCTTTCCTGTACTGTCTTACAGCGATGAAACGAAAATGAAACGCAGCGGAAACACTTTTGTAATGCCAATTATTTGGAAAACCTTTTGTCAGGGTACATATTTGCATCGGTACTTAAAATCTCAAATCATTACAATGGAGATTTCAAAGAAAAGGGGTGAATTAATAATTGTGCTTTTGTTTCTTATACTGCTTTCCATTATATGGGTTTGGTATGGAATGAAGTTGAAAGAAATTGATCAAAGAAAAAAGGATGCTCTTTTTTTGACTGAAACGAAAGCGATACGGGTTTACGAAAACTCTTATTTACTATAATACATTAAATAATATCCTAACACAAAATATAGAACCGATTTTTATAAAGGAGTAGTCGGCCTGCTCACAAAAAATTAAATTATGCAAAAGAAATTTTTACTCTTACCCCTTTCATTTGTCTTGTTTGTCTATTCTTTTGCACAAATAAGGGGTACCACCGTTTCTGTTACAAAGCCACTTCCTTTCAACCAGGCGTTTAATAATGTAACATTGGACCCAACTCCTGTTATAGGTGCCGGATCAAGAGTGCAGTATGTTGAAAGTTTTTCCGCAACCCAAACGCCGAATATTGGTTTAAGCACCGTGCTGGGACTCATTGGTGCTAATGTTCCTATCCCGGGCTGGTTAACAGATCTGTCCAATGGAGTTGGTTTCTTTTGTTCAGGAGTGACACCACGGTTTAATATAGACGGGTCTATAGATGTAGGAGGATATTACCAGATAAAATCTGTTGGAAATTCGAAAATTGATATTGATTACCCGGTACAGGTACAAATTACTTATCCGGAAGCCAACACCTTTGCTTGTGGTGAGGTGATACGCATCAATACAAGCTACAGCATATTACAACCAAACGCTACTAAACTAAAAGTAAAACCACCTTTTGTAAATCAGGAAATAGGCCCGATACTGAATAATCTGAGGTTCGGTGCTTCTATTGGCGTAAATGCATGGGTAGGATATGGTGTCACCATTTATTATCCTTGTGAAACTGGAATTTGTTCTTATCAAATATGTGGCAATACACAGAGCTTTAATGGCGGAGTTTCTTTTTCTACAGGCACCAATTTACCGCAACTACCTTCTTTGATAAATATTTGTGAGAACGCATTTGGCCCTAACGCTAATAATGCAACATTGTTAGGTTGCAACTGGTCGGCAGTAACGCCTTTGTTGAACCTGGGACAATCTGCACTGGACGCATATAACAGTATGTATGGTACTAATTATACGTTTGCTGAATTTCCCGATCAGCATACCGTTACGATTGCGCCACCTGACCTGCCCGATGGTGGTCCCACTCTTCCTGAAATGCAGGGAACATTTAAGGATGTAAGTAATACCGAACTGAACTACACCGCTACCAATAATGGAAATACATTGACTGTAAACGGGAGAAAATCATTTATTTCTCAAATGAATTTTGACCTCGTTTCCTTGCTGGACTATGCTGGTTATCCAACAAGTAAAAGTTTAGGTGGGGGGAGAGGAAGTATAGATATTGGCGATGTTTCACCAACAATGACTATTGATCAAACTTTTGATTTTGAATATAATCCTGTTGTTCATCTACAAGTCAATCTGGGTGCATCAATGGCATACAGTGTTCATAATAGTAATGGGGTGTTGGACCATGCTGGAACAGGCCAGTTTGTACAGTTATTGGCAGGCCAGTACATTGATGCCGTAGTGCCTGTAGCACAAACAACCCCGTTGAATGCTTCGGGAACTTCCAATCTTGATGGCCAATTCATTTCTAAATCCTCACAGGAATATTTTCGCAGTTTACAACTTGCTTTTGGGCAAGTACAAATGCCCAACGTAATTAATTTTACCCTATTGCAGACAGAGCTACTGAAAGCAAAGTTTGGAGAAAAAAACATCATTGACCATAGCTTTAACCTGTCTCTTCCAAATAGTATTACACTACCTTCTTTTGTAATTGATCCTGAAAACCCGGTGATTGATGTAAGCTATCTGAATACAGAAGATGTACGCAATATTGGCGGAGGTAAAAGAAAAGTGGTGTATAAAGCAGCAGTAACTAATACCGGTGATGTAAAATTAAGTAATGTGCAGGCAACCATTGACCTGGCTACAGCCTTTGCTACCTCTCAGGGTTTCCGGGTGTTGTGTATTAGCAGTAACGAATTAGCGGTCAACAGCTCTTTCAATGGCGCATCCGATAAAAATTTACTGGTGGCAGGCAATGAATTGGCGATAGGACAAACCAAGTACTTGGAAATTGTTGTAGAAGTGAAGCCGGCTATTTCAGCTATACTACCGAATAAATGTTTTGGCACAGTTGATTATACTATTTCTTCAAAGGCAACTGCTACCAGCCCTATTGGCACCAATATCAAGAGTGACTTCAAACAATGCATCCTGCAAATCACGGCACCTGATATAACAACTGGTGTTGATTTGGGTGCAAGCAAGTTAACAGCATTGGAAAGTTTTACGATATATGGCTGGAGGGGGGTTGTGTTTGACAAAAACTTCAATACTTCTTATGGCAACGTTGGTTCATATAATGACCTTGTGTTTGAAAATGTATCCCACAATGGTACATCTTCCGTAACAATAGTAGGTGACCTGCATGTAAAAGAACGGATCCGTTTATTAGGAGAATCAAGAGTAGTAGTTGATTATGTTCAAAATACCGGTACACCGATAATATCTAATAACAATTCCGGATTATTTCCAACTGGTGCCATCAGTAGTAACTCATCCTGTGTGGTATCTATACCCCGGCTAAATATCGCCAGGCCGGTGAATTTGTCAAATCAAATAATAAATGTTGCTGCCGGTGCTACCACCACATTGCCGCCCGGTTCTTACAAAACAATTACGCTGCAGGAAAATGCAACTCTTAATTTAACGGCCGGTATATATAATATTGATACCTGGAAATTTATGGGGAACAATGCCAGGGTAAAGTACCAGTTAAACAATCAAAAAATAACAATACATGTAGATAAGTTTCAACCGTTACAACGTGACGGCCTGCAGATGACTATTACCGGGCCTGGTAAGGTGGCAGATATTGCTCTCTATGTTTATGGCAACCAATTGAGCAAGTTTAGTAATTCACTGGTGCAGGGTATATTGATTTCTCCGAATGCAGAGGTGGAATTTGAAAATAACAGTGTATTGGAAGGGGCCTGTTATGCTGATAAAGTAAACTTTAAGACGGGATCTGTTTTTAAAGGGACCAATTATACATTGCCATTAAATGTCAATGAAGATTGTCAGGACATAGCACCTTCATTCGCAGCTCCTTCTATGAAAGCAATTCATGTAAGCGGAGAAGCAGTTCCAAAACAAGTAACAGGGTATCCTAATCCGGTAACTGATAAATTTACTATCACCGGTTTAGACAGCGATCAACCATCCATCATAACAGTGCATGATATTCAGGGCCGTCAATTGAAAGTATATAAAACCAGTACATCTGTATTCACAATTGATTTTCATGACCTGAAAAGCGGAGTTTATATTCTAAAAGTGGAAGGTAGCAACCATGTCTTTAAAGTGATCAAACAGTAGTCTTTAATTATAACATCAACACTTTATGTACTTCCGGCAAAGAATTTTTTCTTTGCCATTTTTTTAAATTAGAAGGTGGCCAAGAACTACTTTACTTTTTTTCAGTGTTTCTTTCTGGTTATATAATACATGTTTGAGAATGGCTATGCCATGTAATTGTTCCAGTCAATATCTGAATGATTGGGGTGCCAGACGCTGGTGAATTCTCCTATAACAGATTTGCCAGTTACAAAATTCAGTTGATGAAGTTTGAGGTTGTCAATATCCTTTTGCAGCACTTTCCGATAAATGGGATACAGCGTACCCCCCTTTGAACCAGCCGGTTTATCCGGATCATACTGATACGGCGGGTCAACCAATGTGCCTCTTGGGTACATAATACCGGGAATCCCTTTACCCCGTAGGTCAATGTCATCAGGATGATCAAGCCCGATGGTGTGGCCATATTCATGTGCAGCAGTGGTAGAGCCTTTGTATAAATTTTCCAGTTTGAAATAACCGGTATTGCAACCCAATCCATCTACAAAAGAAATATTGCCATGGGCAAATTCTTCTATGCGAAAATAATTATTGCGGGGGTCAAGATTCTGATAAATATCAATGTCGGAAATTGTTGACTGGAATGAAGCAGTGATCTTGAAGCGAACAGCAAACATCGAATACTCCAACTTCAAACTTCCTTCCGGTTCATTCCACATCGTTTCTATTTCATCACGGATCATTTCCGTCAGTGCAGCACTAGCCGCATTACCATAAGTGATGATGTGAGAATAAATAATAAGCTGTTGATTATCTAATTCTGCAGAGCCCATAACACTTATTCTGAGCTAATTACTTTTAAACCTGTTTGTGCAGCTACTGCCAATGTTGCAAACAGCAAAACAGGAAAAAGAATTTTTTTTTCATGTGTATTGTATCAAAACAGTTCAATACTCGTTAATTGGAGAAATAAGCCTTGAAAGCATCTGCCAGGCGGGCAAATTCTTTTTTTACCTGGTTCATACCAATCAATCCGCCGGACATACCAGTAGAATCTTTGTGCAGCATAACGGAGTACAGCTCTCCTTCATTCTTAATTATCACACTCTGCTTATGGTATTTTACAAAGGCACCAAATAAAAGACGCATCACCCTGTTTCCTTTTGTGTAGGTAGCTGTTTCTCCTTCAGAGGATTTAAGTGTGTAACCTTCGGAAGTGAAGAACAGGTTGAGTTTATTGTCTAATTCTTCTTTAGTGCAGCCGGTTATATTGTAAATAATCCGGTCTTTGGCGAAATCAACTACGGTAGCTTGCATGATAATGAGGTTTTATTTGTTATCGGAAAACGGAACTCTGTTCCGTTTGTATTATTTTGGCCGGAACCGGAGTTCCGGCCTGCGGAAAGGTATTAAACAAAAATGAGTTTTAGTCTTTGATTTTATTCAGTCTGTATTCTTTTTGTAATTCCGGGTGCAGGTACGTCCATTTCCAGTCAAACCAATTATTGACCAGCCCGGCCTTTACCGGATTTTGAATACAATAATTGACAGAGCGGAAAAAATGTGCATCATCCCTGATAATAGTATCATAGCTTTCCTCTGCCCAGAAAGCACCTGACCGTTTCAATATTTTGTTGCATTGAACGGCAGTAAATTTTTTATGATTCTGCAATATCTTATTCAGCAACGGGCTGCCCGGTAGCATAGAAATTACAATATGTACATGATTACTCATCAGGCAGGCACACCAGAGTATGTATTGTTTATCATTATTAAATAGTAATGAGTCTATTACAATGGATGCAATAGAATTGTCTTTTAACCAATGTGGTTCATTAAGATTTTTTTCCAGCTCATTTTCAAAAGCTTCAAAATATTCTTCCCGCAAGCACTCCTTACTGTCTTGTGATTGATTTTCTGGCAAGCTTTTTTGATAAATATATTTTTCCATCAGTTTATTGATGATGGTAATTGGTAAAGAACCTGCTAACCGGTAAGTGATGAAAAATGTTCCTTCTGGCGGTTGCCAATGTGGTAGTTTTCTGTTATAAAAATATTTTTCATCCATACTGGAAAATGGAACGCTGTTTCTTTTTTTTGTTTGGTCGGAATCGGAGTTCCGACCTCCGGGACAACGGAACTCCGATTCCGTTTGTATTTGTCGGAACAGAGTTCCGACATCCCTAGTTACGAACTGGTCGTCCACTCTTCAGCACACTCTGTATCCTTTCTAACGTTTTCTTTTCACCACAAAGAGATAAGAAAGCTTCTCTTTCCAAATCCAGTAAGTATTGTTCGGAAACCAAGGTTTGCTCACTCAAATCGCCGCCGCACATAACGTAGGCTAATTTTTTAGCAACGACAGAATCATGTTCAGTGGCATAGTTAGCTGTCCGCATGGCATGGATGCCGGAATATAAAGCACCGAGAGCAGATTGGCCGAGTACTTTAATATCTTTTCGTTGAACAGGAGTAGTATAACCACTGTCATAAATTTCAATCACAGATTTTTTTGCTTCGGCAATTCTACGGCTCTGGTTCATTACTACTTCATCCAATCCTTTTCTATATACACCCAATCCAAATCCTTCTTGTGCAGAAGTAGCCACTTTAGCAGTAGCGATAGCAAGGAAACGGTTTTTCAACGTAATAGTTTCTGGTTCGTCTTCATGCATTTCATCCGAGGCTCTTAATACAAACTCTTTCGTTCCACCACCACCGGGAATTAACCCAACGCCTAATTCAACCAAACCTGTATAAGTTTCGGCAGCAGGGCAACATTTATCGGAATGTAAACTCAACTCACAAGCACCGCCTAATGCTAAACCATGTGGTGCTGTAACAACTGGTATGGATGAATACCTTACCCGCATCATCGTATTCTGGAACATACGGATGGCCATGTCCAGTTCATCATATTCCTGGTCTATTGCCAGCATAAATATCATACCCACATTGGCCCCGGCAGAAAAATTAGCTCCTTCGTTTGCTATTACCAGCCCTTTATAACTTTTCTCCGCTTTGTCAATCGCTGTTTGCATACCGGCTAACACATCGCCACCAATGCTTCCCATTTTGGTAAACCATTGTAATCCTAACACATCATCACCCAACTCATACAAACGACAACTTCCGTTTTTCCAGATTTGTTTATCGGTGTAATTGCTCATTACAATAAACGCCTCACCACCGGGTAATGGTTTGTATGTTTTAGAAGCCGGGTCGTAACAATATTTTTTACCGCCTTCTACTTTATAGAATGATTTATTTCCTGCGGCAATCATTTCATCTATCCACGGAGCCACTTTATAACCGGCAGCTTTCATGGCTTCCGTTGTTTTGGCAACACCGAGTACATCCCAGCTTTCAAAAGCACCAATCTCCCAACCAAAGCCAGCCATCATACCATCATCTACCCGGTACAATTCATCACTTATCTCCGGAATGCGGTGAGAGATATAAGAGAACAAACCATAATGAAAGAGACGATAAAATTCACCGGCTTTATCCTGTCCGGCTACCAGCATTTTTAATCTTGTGTAAAGATCATCAACGGGCTTGGCGGCTTCAAGGGTAGCAAACTTTGGTTTTACTCTTGGGCCATATTCCATGGTTTCAAGGTTCAGTGTCAGTATTTCTTTTTCACCGCCTGCGCCTTTTGTTTTTTTGAAAAAACCTTGTCCGGTTTTATCACCGAGCCAGTTATTGGTAATCATTTTATCTAACCAGGCAGGAATATTGAATTGATCTTTCGCTTCATCAGTCGGACAATTGTCCGCCACACCCTTTGCTACTTTAACCAATGTATCCAAACCTACCACATCACCCGTACGGAATGTAGCAGATTTCGGACGGCCAATAATCGGCCCTGTCAATGCATCAATTTCATCTATGCTGAGTTTCAATTTCTCTTTTACATTCATAATGGCCATCATACCAAAAACACCAATGCGGTTGGCTATGAAAGCCGGGGTGTCTTTACACAACACGGTTGTTTTTCCTAAATACAAATCGCCATAGTTCATCAGAAAGTCAACTATCTCCGGGTCGGTATGCGGTGTAGGAATAATTTCTAATAAACGCAGATACCGTGGCGGGTTAAAAAAGTGACTGCCACAAAAATGTTTTTTAAAATCATCGCTTCTGCCTTCGGCCATCATGTGGATAGGAATACCAGATGTGTTAGAAGTAATTAATGTTCCGGGCTTCCGGTATTTTTCTACCTGTTCAAATACTTTTTGTTTGATGTCGAGACGTTCTACTACTACTTCAATCGTCCAGTCGCAACCGGCGATGTCTTTCATATTATCATAAAAGTTGCCGGTGGTTATTTTTTTGATAACATCTTTATTGTAAACAGGAGAGGGGTTGCTTTTTATGGCTGCCGTCAGTGCATCATTCACTATTTTATTTCTTTCGGCCGGCTTGGTGCTTTCGGCGGCTTCTTTTGGTACAATGTCTAATAATAATACTTGTACACCGATGCCTGCAAAATGACAGGCAATTCTTGAACCCATCACACCGCTGCCGAGAACAGCTACCTTTTTAATGCTTCTTTTTGACATACGACAAAATTAGTTAGTTATGCAACTATTGAGATTCGAAGATAAGAGTTTTTGGGAAAGTTTGCTTTTCGGGCCGAAGGCTGACTTATTGGGTATTCTTTACTTTTTTAATGTTAGACTAAGTTCCTAAACTCCCCAACCAATCATCGCAGACACAAGTATAAGAACAAAAATTACAATCATGGCTAATAAGCCCCAAGCGATGAAGATTAGAGTCTGCTTCATCCGATTGTTTTTTTTGTTCCATATTAGCTTTTTGAGAACTTTTAAGAAAAAAAAATTAGAATATTTTTTTATACAAACCTATTTTTAGGATTTTCATCACAATCACAATTGCCTGGCAGAAATATTTACAATCAAATATCAAATATAATTGATTGTGATTTGTTGAGTAACGAACCGAACCTTGAACGGAGCGTCGCAACAAAAGTTGATAGTAGCACTGTCGCCCGGCCAATAATCGTAAAACCACGGTAGGCATTCCTGTTTTTATACTTACTAAACATAAATAAGAGAACTTTTACGCTGAAGTGTGGCGGTAAAATTTCTACTTTATAGTGCGGATTTGCACAATCTGTTGTGTAATTCAGCGTTTATACCAACTGTTAACCAATATCTATGAGCAAATTGAACGCCATTCATTCTGTAGGTACAGATTACATGTCTGTTATTCACAAGGCTTCGCTTACTACGAACGCCAGCCCGGATAAACAATCAGATGATGCTGTTCTGCAAACCGACCTTGAATTTAATATTACCGGCTGGAACTCTTCTGCCGAAGAAATACACGGTCAGCCCGGTGCCATGGGCAAAAACCTTTTTCACCTCGTTGATATTGATTTTGTAAACGACAACCAGGATGAAATGCAGCAGGCTCTTGCTGCAAAAGGATTTTGGAGTGGTGAAGTGCTGTTTAAAAGATATGACGGCCAGCAAATTTATTTTCACACCACCGCCACTTATATTATAGATGAAAAAGCACAGCCAGTGGCTATTATGATTGTTAGCCACAATATCAATAATTTAAAGAATAAAGAAAAACAATTAGAGGCGGCAACAAAGAAATATGAAATATTAATGAACACCCTGCCGCAAGGGGTGATGATGATAAATGCAGATGGGAAAATCGAAGCTTGCAATAAGCGGGGTGCTGAAATATTCGGACTAACAGAGGATGAAGTATTGGGAAAAATATTGGCTAGTCCTTCGTGGAAAGCTATTAAAGTGGATGGCAGTGTTTTTCCTTTAACAGAATTTCCGGCTATTGTGAGTTTGCAAACCGGCTTTCCGCAACGTAATGTGATTATGGGTATTCAGCATCCTGACGAAACATTGGTTTGGGTGTCGGTTAACTCTGAAGCCCTGATACAGCCGGGAGAGTTTGAACCCTATGCAGTCGTTGTATCGTACTCAGATATTACAGAGTCTAAAAAAACAGATGAAGAACTCCGGAAAAGCAATGAACGTTTTTATCATGTATCAAAAGTTACTTCTGATGCCATCTGGGATGTGGACCTTACTACCAACAAGATTTACCGCAGCGGTGCTTTTAGAAAGTTATCGGGCTATTCAGCAGAACAGATTGACTCCAGCCTTAACTGGTGGTTTAATAAAGTGCACCCGGACGACAGGGAAAGAGTGAAGAATAAACTGAATGAGCAAGTGCAAAAAGGAGTGGAACGCTGGGATGATGAATACCGCTTTGAATGTGCCGATAGCAGTTATAAATATTTGTTGGACTCCGGTATTATTTTATATAAAGCAGGGAAAGCGGTAAGGATATTAGGAGCTATCCGGGATTTAACGGAGCAAAAGAAATTGGAAAAGCAATTGCTGGATGAACAGGTGCAGCGGCATAAAGCCATTACCCAGGCCACCATTGCTGCACAGGAACAGGAAAAAGCAACTATCAGCCGTGAGCTGCATGATAATGTGAACCAGATACTGATGAGTGGAAAATTATTTATGGATACGGCCAAAAGGATGCCTGAACAAAGTAATGAACTATTAGACAAGGCTATTGAATACCAACTGCTGGCTTTGCAGGAAATCAGGAAACTATCTAAATCGCTGAGTACTTCCAATGTGAAGACAGTGGGATTAAAAGAAAGTGTGGAAGACATTGTAAAGAATATGAAATTGCTGCAGCAGGTGGATGTTGAATTTATCTTTAATGAAAAAGTAGATGAGAAATTGACGGACGAACAAAAACTGATGCTCTTCCGTATTATACAGGAGCAAACAAATAATATAAGTAAGTATGCGGAAGCAAAATCTGTACAGATAATGATAAACCAGGCAAATAATGTACTTCACCTGGTAATAAGCGATGACGGGGTTGGGTTTGATACTTCTGATAAAAGCACTAAAGGAATTGGCTTTATTAATATTATCAGCCGGGCCGATGTATATAATGGCAAAGTGAATATTATTTCATCTCCCGGCAATGGCTGCACATTAGAAATTTGTTTCCCGATAAATTAAGTAAGCGTTACTTTCCCACCATTACAAATGCTCCCCAGAAGTAAGGGTGTTTGTACTTTTCCTTAATTGCTTTTTGTGCCACAATGAATGCCGCATTTTTATCTTTTGTTTTCAGGTAGTGTTGATAAAAGGCTATCATAAAATCTCTTGTGGCAATGTCGTCCACTTTCCACAGACTTGTCATGATGCTGCTGGCGCCTGCAGCACGGAAGGCCCGTTGCAAACCATATACACCTTCACCGGCATCTAAATAACCCAGGCTTGTTTCGCAGGCAGACAGAATAACCAGTGCTGTATTTTCCAGATCAAGATTCTGTGCTTCGTAAGCCGTAAGGATGCCGTCATACGTATCTGGATATACCGGTGAACTGTAGTAATTAACAACACCGCTTAACAATAACCCTGAGTTAACCATCGCATTAAATGTACGATAGCCATCGGTTGCATTTTCGCCGGCAGATGACCAGTATCCATGTGTGGCAATGTGCAGGATGCCGGGGCTGCGCAGTTTATACACTTTATCTTCTGTAGCCTGTTCTTTCAAATAAGCCGTTACACCAATCTTAGCTAAATCCATTTCTTTTTTTATAGTCAGTATTTCTTCTTCTGTTCCGGGCAGGTCGGAAATAGTAGCGTCTTTAAAATTCCTTACCAACGATCTTGTTTTGCCATCGGCAACAGGTATGCTGCTTATCACCCCTGTTTTATAGGTGGGTCTGCCAAAGAGAACTGCTGTGCTTATTTCTTTATCAGCAATGCCATTGTTTACATCCACCCCGGATGTAGTGTAATGAATTTCCATTTCATCCAATAAAAACTGTCCACTTTCCTGGTTCTTTAGTGTTGATATATTAATAAGATGGTAAATACCATCCGGTGAGAAGTAAACTTTGCTGATTCCTTTCAGTTGCTCTTTGATCGGTTTCCAAAAGTGGTTATAAGATTCTTTATCATCCAATTTAAGCTTGATATTATTTTTATAGAGTTTATAATATTTATTATCAAGCTCAGCCGCGGCATCCGGCAGATAAATTACTTCAGGGCACTGGCTGCTTTTGGTAATGATGTAAGCTGCATAATAATTAGTGTCGGAATAGTACAATTGGTCTCTCCATTGAAAACGAATCATTTCAATAGCGGCCTCTCCATCTTTTAACTGGTCTCTTATCGTTTTCCAGTCGGGCGGCGTTAGTTTTAAATATTTTTTAAAATCTTTTGCCTTAATCGTTAATTCGTTTTCAAGATGATTTACTTCCTCTTGCATTCGCTTTGTTTCTGCGTGGTTTATTTTATTCACCGTATCAACACCTGCCGGTTCATCCGTTTTCAGGTATTGGCGTAGCAATTGTTGCTTTTTATCAATCCACTGTTCGTAGAGGGTTGTTATATTCTTGTCGTTTGAATTAAGGAAAGCTTCTTTTCTTTTTTCTGTTCCTTTCAATGAAATGGATTTGGTAAAAAGAAGATTGCTGTAAGCTTGTTGCGCTGCCTGCGGATAAATAGCAGGCTGTTTTTCTTTGACAATTTTTACAAAGCTGTGAAAGTTTTCATAGCCTTCCTTTAGTTTGGCATTATAATACGTAACAAATGCTTTTTCTCCGAAAGTAAAGATGATATCGTTAATCCAGTCACCGTTCAAGCTGAATAAGTCTGTATATGTTTTTTTCGCCTCTTCCATTTTTTTATCCCGCATACTGAAGTAGGCATAGTTGGAATAGGGCTGAGTTGATTCTCTGAAGTTGCGGTTATTTTTCACCTGCTCCATTATTGGTTTCATCATGCTGGCATACAAGGGGCTGCCCAAAAATCCCATTTGGGTAGCTTTCATAAAATTTACACTGATGTCGGCAAACTGGCTGTAACTTTTATAATGGTCTTCTGTTTCCTTTATATAAAAGGATACAGGCTTTGGCAATAGTTTTTGTTTTCCCCTTTTCATCAGAAAAACCGGGTACATTGACAGAGGGTTATATTGATTGTTAGGATAGGTTTTGTTGTGGCAATTCACCCAAATGTAGTTGGCAGAGTCCCGGCTTTTGTACAGCTTTTCTGCTGCATCGTAATCCCTCATCATTTCTTTACCAAAGCCGGCCGTCAGTAGCGGATAGACAGAAAAAGGGTCACATGGATTCGGATTATTTTTTCTCCAGAGTTGAGAGGAGTAAGTAAAATTTTCTTGTGATGCATTGACATATGATTGATAATCGCCGATGTTGAGGTAATAAACAACCCGAGCCCCCATCACTTCTGCTTTGTACGATTCCCTGAACATTTCGCTGCCGGTTTTCGACTGCTGTTCCATTTTTTGAATATACTCTTCAGCTTTCAGGTAATCACCGGACTTAGACAGGAAATTGGTGTAGAACAGATAGGAGTGATAAGCATCTTTATCTTTACTCTCCATTGAAATTGCTTTTTCATAATTTTCTTTTGCTCTGGAAAAATCTCCTTTTCTTTCAAAAGAATAAGCGATGTAGTAATAACTGTCACCGGTTCTAAACTGCGGATACTTATTGATAAACTCCAATGCTTTGGTGGCATTTTGTGGATCTTTGTTGCTAAACAGACCGGGATAAAGAACCGTGTACCAAAGGTTAGAGGGATTGCCGGTAGTGTCGGCAGTAGCAGTAGTGGTAACACCCACTATTGCATTCATTGCTTTAGTAGCTTTTTCTTCACAGGCTTTTGCCAATACCGTATCAGGAGCCTGGTTTTCAAAAATGTTTTTTAGTATGTAATAGTTGGCATAGGTCTGCAGATTTTTTTTCTTCTCCACCATATTGTACAGCTCTTTGGCAATTACCAAAGCCTTTTTCTTGTCGGCCGCATTGGCATATACTTCGGATAGTTTAGTATCGAAGTCTTCCTGTTTCTGGGCAGTTACACTCAATACGATTGTGGTAAGAAAGAAAGTAAGGAGTATCTGTTTGAAAATAATTGATAACATAGTGGCTGATAAAGGTTAATTGGCATGATAAGATACTGAAATCTCCCGGAATTTTTATTTGTCCTGAGTGAAGAGCTTGAATTTTGAACGAGGAATAATAACTGCTATCAGAGTTTAGTCAAAATCAATAGGGGGCAGGTTGCGTTTCTCCAGTTCCTTTTTATACCGGCGTATCATTTTTTTATTGCTCTTTAGACCTGCACTGCTGGCCATGCCACTCATAGCAATTTTTATCAGGTAGTTAATGGCCGACCGGTCCCGGTTACGGATAAAGAATACATTTCCGGTCCGGGATTTATTATTTTTTTTAACAACAAAACTGTTGGCAAGAAAACTGAGAACACTATTCAAAAATGGTTTGTTGATTTCGTTGCCATTTTTTAGAATTCGAATTTTCAAATCATGATAAAACATTTGCATTTCACCCAGGGAAAGATATTCTCTGCCAACAGCTCTCATGCTGAGAGTATCCAGGAAGCCGGACTCAAGTTTTATTGATGCTAATGGTATTAATGCCGGATTTAATACAGTAAGGTCAGCAGGCTTCATCCGCAGTGTCATCAGAAAGCCACCCAATGTATCGGTGTAAGATTCTTTTACCCGCAATCGTATCCACGCAGTATCCATCAGATAGCCGGTGGCCTGCATACTAAGGCTGTCGGTAGCATTGATGTTGTAATTTTTTACAGCCAGCAGTCTTACTGTCATTCTTGTTACCGGAATGGTGCCGACTTTTTTTGTCTTTTCATTAAACTCCGTGTATTCAACAGTGGCGTTGCTGAGCAGCACTGTATCAATGGATAACTTTTGTTGTATTTTTTTTATCAGGTTTACCGGTAGTGGCTTGATAACACCGGCATTAAAAGGAAGCTGCTTGTCCTTGTAATCTGTAAACAGCAGCTTGTCAACTGACACCATTCCTATATCCAATGTTCTGTTGCTGATATACCTGTCAATATTAACTGGGCCAATGCTGACGGCTCCTGATTTGATGGTAAAATAATCGGCCTGGTATGATTGATGGGCAATGAATGAATCTTTTGAAACGGCGGGTATCATAGAAAATGAGTCCAATGAAAAAATATTATTGCTTCGGTTAAAAGAAGCATCGGCCCAACGGAGGTTTGTAGCAGCCGTTGAATAATATCCTGTCAGTTGGTTTAGCTGAAAGGCTGAATTAGTGACTGCCAGCCGTTGAAGATTAGTGATAGTAGAAGAACTGATGTTTAAATTACTCAGAGAACCACTGTTCAGCACCAGGTTGCCTTTTGGCTTGCCAATACTGTCGAGCCGGAAATCCCGGGCATCAAAAGTTGAAACATTACCAGCCCATTCCACTGGTTGATTTCCTTCTTGTTCTATTTTGATGTTTCTTATTTGTGCAGATACTTTTCCATTGCCGGTATTAAATTTTTTTCCTTTAGGATTAGTAAAAATAAAATCGGTGAGATAGAATGTAAGGTTGCTGATTGCGGTGCTACCGCTATTTGTATGCAGGTCGCTTGCCTGTAAAAAATTTGAACTGTGTCGTTCTCCATGCCAGTCAAGAGTCAGCATACCACTGTCGGTTTCCTGTACAAAACTGATTTTCGGCTGGCTCAATTGGAGTTCACTTATATCTATTTTAGGCAAACCCGGTTTCTTACTTTCCATCGGAGTATTTTTCGCCGCAAGCCGCAGATTAATTACCGGCTTTATCATATTGACAGCATCCAGTGCAATGTCGCCGTTGAGTAACGGCTGTACATGTGGTGTTACAGTCAATGAAGGTATAAAAATATCGACCTGCATTTTTGCATTACCAGCTTTATAAATTATTTCCCCGAAGGAGGAAGTCTTATTGTCTGTAATATGATACGCAGCTACCGACAGGATAAGGTTATTGTCTTTTATTTTCAGGTGTTGTCCATCTATATTCAACCCGTCTAATTTTAGTTTGCCCTCCGTATTCTTCTCCAGTTCGTTAAAAGAAATGCTATTTAGTTTTGTTGACACTGATTTGCCATCAAATATTCCGCTGATGGAAGTATTGGAACCTCTCACATCTTTTAATTCAATCAAGGATCCGCTGCCATCATTCATTCCACCCACGGCATTTACTTTTACATCAGCTTTTTGCCAGGTCACTCCTTCCGCATACACATTTCCGGATATTTCATCTACTTGCATTTTTTCTACACTTACCTCCTGTAATGCAATTGCCATATTCTTTTCTTTGTTACTCACATTTATACTGCTGGCAGCAAACTGTCCGCTTTGCCCGATGTAGCGGATATCATAAAGTAACATATCCATATTGCTGGCATGGATAGTACCTTTTTCAAATTGCAAATGTGTCAGGGAGTTCTTTATAGCTGCCAGTTTTTTAGACTCCAGCAGCGATTGACTTTTTACAGAAACCGTTGCATTATCCAACTGTACCCGCAGATTATTTTTTAGTTTCAGGTCTATCATCCCGCCCACAATATCCAATTGTTGCAGATCCATATATTCATTTACTGCTCCCAGTGACTGAAAAATATTTTGCTTACCCTGTTTATTAGTTTGCCTCGCTGGCGCAGTAAAGTTGATATGAGGGTTGAGCATGATGGCCTGCTCTGCTTTTAATTTTCTTTCAAACACAAGGTCATCCCAAGAGAGGCCCCGCAGGCTAAACTGTGGAATACTGAATGTATTCAGAATTTTTCCATTATCTAATTTATTGAAAAGAAAATTACTGAGAGTGATGTGGTCATCTTTAAATAGCACACTGTCAAATTTTACACTGTAGCTGCTGTCTTTAATAAAATTTTCATAGTTGCGGATGGCCATGCCAAATTTTTTTACCGTTAACGGTTTTGGCGCATCCTGCACAACACTTAGTCCCTGCATTTCAAAATTGTTATTACTAAAAGTAAATGAACTCGGCACACCATTCTTAATTGTTTTAATATTAAAGTCTGCATTACTTACCACCACATAGCCTAACTGCAGATCACCTGTTAGTTGCTTAATAATGTTTTCCAGTTTAGGCGGCGGCTTTTTGCCCCCCTTCTTTCTGCCGGCTTCTACTTCCAGGTTGAATTTAGGATTAACACAATACACAGAGTCGGCTTTAATAACTTCTGACTTATACAAGGTGTCAAAATCAATATTGGTAAGCATCAATGCATCGAAAAAAACATTGAAAGTAGCAGCAGTGCTATCTCCTCTTGTAGCGGCGATAGTGCAACTGTCAAACTCTACCAACCTGTTTTTAAGATTGATACGAAAATGGCTGAAGCTAATACTGTGCCTTCCATCAGGGAATAGTATATTTTGATTTTGACTTCTCAACACTACATTTTCGCTGAACAATAAATTTTCATTGCCAGTAAGTTTACCGGCATCTACCTGTAAATTGTCAATATGAAAATGAAGGTTGGAAATTGTGAGCGGCAACTGGCTAGGGTCAATTTTATTTATCAGGGTAAAGGTGCCATTATCAATTTGAAACCGTTTTACTTTTAGTATTTTGAGTGCATCCTGGATGGATGCATATACTTTTCCCATTTCCTCAGGAATAGAAACATCTTTCTTTATCTTATTACCGGGTTTTATAGCAGCCTTTAAGCGGGTTACTTCAATATTCGGGTTCAATAAAGCGAGTGAGTCAATCAGTATTTGTTTTTTGAAAACCAGAGGAAGAATGGCTTTTACCCGCAACAGCATTTTATCAACTTTAAAACGATAAGCCGTTGTTCCTGTAAGTGTATCGGTGTTAAAAAAAACAGCTTTCTCTAATTCTATCTTCCGGCTGAAGTAATTGAAGTGAAGTTTTTCTATTTTCAATTTCACCTTACCGCCCGACTTTGACTCCACCATGTCTTCAATCATCTGTTTAGCATGTGCTTTGAACCAGAAATGAAAACCTACAAGGAGAACCACCAATATCCCGAGGCTGATACCGGTTATTTTTAGTAATTTTTTTACGAAACGATTCGCTGCCAAGGTGCGGAAAGAATTTGAAAGTAAATTTACTTAAATTCAACGGGCAATAAACCTGCCATGTCACACTATATGACGAAAACCTCATTTTAGGTTTCAAAAAAAGGCAGTTGGGTAATTTTTTACCGATTAGCTAACATTTGAACCGGGTGAAACAGGGTTTTCAGGTTTGAGTAATTGTAATTTGCCATTACTATCTTCAGCCGTAAGTATCATTCCCTGGCTTTCGATGCCTTTCATTTTTCTTGGAGCAAGGTTAGTAACAACGATAACCTGCTTCCCCACTATTTCTTCAGGAGTATAATGCTGGGCAATGCCAGAAACTATCGTTCTTTTTTCAGTACCGAGGTCAACTTCCAATTTCAAAAGTTTGTCAGCTTTCGCCACCTTTTCGCAGGCAGTTACTGTTCCGGCTTTTAATTCAAGCTTAGCAAAATCATCATAAACTATTTCGAGTTTGCTGGTTGTTGGTTTTGGTTCTTCCATTTTCGAACTTGTTATTGGTTTTACTAATCCTGCTTTTAATTTTTCTACCTGTTCTGCAATTTCTGTATCCTCTATTTTTCTGAATAATAATTCTGGTTCTCTTAAACTATATCCGACACTTAATAGTTTTATGGTTCCTGCATTATTCCAATCCAGCATTTTATCCACTACTTTCATCATGTGCAGCATTTTCTTTGCTGTGTTGGGCAAGAAAGGATTAATCAGTACTGCAAGATTAGCAGTTAACTGAAGACATAAATGCAAACAGTTATCAATCTTTTTTTGTGCAAGAGCAGCGTCTTCACCACCAGCGGTGAGACTCTTGGCAACAATCCAGGGTTCTTTTTTCTGCATATACTGATTGCCTTTTCGGGACAGGTCTATTACCTGGAACAAGGCATCTTTAAAATGATAATATTCCAATGCAGATTGTATGTCAGCTTTGGTACTTTCAATATCGGCGATTAATGTTTTGTCATTATCGTCCAGTATATCTTCATGCAGCTTCGGTACTTTTCCGCCACATAGTTTGTGCATCAGTACAAAAGTTCTGTTTACAAAATTTCCGAAGATGGACACCAGCTCACTGTTCACTGCATCCTGAAACCCCTTCCAGGTAAATTCACTGTCTTTTGTTTCCGGTGCAATCTGTGTAAGATAATATCGAAGCATATCCACACATTGTCCGCCACCATTTTCTTTTTTTACAAAATCAATAATGTAATCCCTCATCTCTAATTTCCAGTTGCGGCTGGTACTCATCTTATCACCTTCGAGGTTCAGGAATTCATTGGCTGGAATATTCGCCGGTAAAATATTGCCATGCAATTTCAGCATGATGGGAAAGATGATGCAATGGAAAACGATATTATCTTTTCCAACAAAGTGTACCAGCTTGGTATCTTTATCTTCCCAATAAGGCTTCCAATCTTTTTTATTGTCGATGGCCCATTGTTTGGTAGCACTGATGTAACCGATTGGCGCATCAAACCAAACATATAATACTTTGCCTTCGGCTTCTTTCAATGGAACTTTTACTCCCCAATCCAAATCTCTTGTCACTGCTCTTGATTGTAAGCCACCATCAATCCAGCCTTTGCATTGGCCAACAACTGTTGTCCGCCAGTCATCCTTATGTTCTTTCAATATCCATTCCCGGAGAAAATCTTCATGCTTGCCCAATGGCAGGTACCAGTGAGTAGTTTTTTTCTTGACCGGTGTTTCTCCGCTTAATGTACTTACTGGGTTAATTAATTCATCAGGGCTTAATGTGGTACCACAGTTTTCGCATTGGTCACCAAAAGCTCTGTCACTACCACAGTTTGGACAAGTGCCTTTAATATATCTGTCAGCCAAAAATGTTTTAGTGGCTTCATCAAAATACTGTTCCGTTTCCTTTGTTTCTAATTCACCGGCATCATTTAGTTTGGTAAAAAACTCACTGGCGGTTTCATGATGAATCGGTTCGCTGGTGCGGTGATAGATGTCGAATGAAATATCCAAATCAGCAAAATCTTCTTTTATAGCCTGGTGGTATTTGTCAATAATGGCCTGCGAAGTTGTGCCTTCCTTCATTGCCTGTATAGGAATGGCAGTGCCATGTTCGTCGCTGCCGCATACAAATACCACATCTCTTTTTTGTGCCCGCAGGTAACGGACATATATGTCAGCCGGAATGTATGCACCAGCCAGATGGCCGACATGTTTTAACCCATTGGCGTAGGGTAATGCAGAAGTAACTAAATATCTTTTTGAGTCGGTCATAATCTAAATTTTTAACCGCAGAGGCGGAGAGCCGCAGAGATTGTTTGATATTTCCTCTGCACCTTAACATCTCTGCGGTTACTAGTGCAAAAATACCGGAATAGCTGCCATTGCCCAAACTTGAACGATTTCTAATAACTTTATCCCTCACTTAAATAATTATATGATTAAGACTCCCCCATACTTAAAAAAAGGCGACACCATTGGAATAGTTTGTCCTGCCGGTTATATGGCTGCGGAAAAAGTGCAGACATGTATCAATACATTACAGGAGTGGGGCTATAAAGTAAAACTGGGAAAAACAGTTGGCGGCGACTCCCCAACTTATTTTTCGGGCACTGATGAAGAAAGACTGGCTGATTTTCAGCAAATGCTGGATGATGATGAAGTGAAAGCAGTGCTTTGCGGAAGAGGTGGCTATGGCATGGGTCGCATTGTTGATAGCCTTGATTTTAAAAAATTTAAGAAGCATCCTAAATGGATTGTAGGTTATAGCGACATCACAGTATTACACTCCCATTTTTATTCCAATTATTATATTTCATCACTGCATGCACCTATGGCCGGGGCATTTAATGATGAGGGATTTAAGAATGAGTATGTATTGTCTTTAAAGAATGTATTGGCGGGCAAGAGAATAAAATATAGCTGTCCTGCTCATGAGTTTAACAGGAAAGGAGAAGCTATTGGAGAATTGGTTGGAGGTAATCTTGCATTGCTGGCCAATATCACCGGAACAGATTCAGACATCAAAACAAGAGATCGTATTTTATTCATAGAAGATGTGGGGGAATACAGTTACAATATTGACAGGATGTTGCACCAGTTAAAGAGAAGTGGCAAGCTTTCAAGATTGGCAGGTCTTATTATCGGAGGCTTTACGGAAATGAAAGATACAGAACGGCCTTTTGGTAAAACAGTTTATGAAATCATCCGGGATATTATACAGGAGTATGGCTATCCGGTCTGTTTTGATTTTCCTGTCAGTCATTCCGACAGAAACTATGCATTGAAAATAGGAGCAGGGTATAAATTGAAAGTAGGAAAGAGTAAAGTTATATTGGAGGAATAATTACTCATACTTGGGCGATAGAATAAACCGGCCTCCGCCGTTTATTTTGTAGCTGGTTACATCGTCATACGATTTCTCGTTGACAGTAATCCTTGAATCAAGCACCACTTTATTGTCCTTGTATAGCCAGGAAGAAGTGTTGTAACTGGATTTTTTTCTTATACCGGTAATGGCTGCTTCTATTGAAGCGATATAAGTGCCATCTTTTTTGGTAGTAATCAAATATACAACCTGCACACTGGTGCTGTCGCTTCTCTTCTTTTCTTCAAGCAATACCAACATGTTGAAATGATCGTTACCTGTTATTTTCCCGGTCAGGTAATAGTTCCTATTTTTTAAACGATTATTGATTGTTCCCGGCAGCACATTGGAAAACCATTTTTTCACAGTCACACTGTCCAATAATTTTTTTTGGAGCGGCTTGCCGTTTATATGCAAACTATCTGATAGCTGAACTTCTTGTGTGTTTTTGAGTAAGTCTTCATAGGCCGGAACAACTTGCGCCGCTATTGTTATACTAAGACCCGAAAAAAGAAAACAGAAAGAAATCAACTTTTTCATTTGTCTAAGGTAAAGATGTATACAATGCCCCGCAATACCACAAACGGGGTATTTTGTAACTGATTGTTTACCAAAGCATCAGGTGCAAAAGGGTTAGAGAATCAGTATGGATTTTTTTTGTCCAAATTACCAGTTAATATCGGAGTGCTAGCCCTGTTACTCATCCATAAAAAACCGCCTCGAAACATTATTTCCGAGGCGGGCAATGAATAAATCAAAACTTATTTTTAAACAGTTACTGCTTCATGCTTTGCCGGCATTTGTTGTTGTAGGCTGTTTATATCTAATCCAAGTCCTTGCGCAATGGCCATGCCCAACCCAATATCTGCCCGGAAGAAATGACACAACTGGCGGTTAACAATTTCAGCTTTTAATGGTCCGGTAATGCCGCTCATGGCACCTACAACATTACTGACAAGATTTTTCTTATCATAATCGCTTAACACTTCTCTCCAGAAAATACCGGGTTGTGTATAGTGATCATTTTCTCCCTCAGCATTGCGGTCGTACCAATCTGCTACTACCGTATCCAATGTCATGGCCGGTTGCTTATAACTTTCATCTGCTTTGATGTCATCAAAACTGTTGGGAAAATAATTAGGGCTTTTGCCACCATTGCCATCCACTCTCATTTGTCCATCCCGCTGATAATTATTCACAGCAAACGGACACCTGTTTACAGGTATTTGCTCAAAGTTCGCACCGAGGCGATGACGATGTGCATCGGGGTAAGAAAGTATGCGACCCTGCAGCATTCTATCAGGAGAATAACTGATACCATCTACTACATGTGCCGGGGCAAATGCAGCTTGTTCCACTTCTGCAAAGAAATTTTGCGGGTTCTCATTCAGTTCCATAACACCGAGCTCTATTAATGGGAAATCTTTCTGGCTCCAGGTCTTTGTTAAATCAAATGGATTCCATTTGTAAGTCTTTGCCTGATCTTCTGTCATTATCTGCACTTTCACATCCCACTTCGGAAAGTCTCCGGCATCAATAGCAGCTACCAAATCCCTTTGTGCATGGTCGGCATCTTCGCCTTTCATCTTCACGGCTTCATCATTCGTAAAATTCTTAATGCCCTGTTTTGTTTTGAAATGAAACTTCACCCACACTTTTTCATTCTCAGCATTAATGAAGCTGAATGTATGACTGCCGAAGCCGTGCATGTGACGGTAGCTGAATGGTGTTCCCCGGTCACTCATCAGAAACATCACCTGGTGAAGGCTTTCAGGGTTCAGGCTCCAGAAATCCCACATCATCGTTGGACTTTTACAATTGGTGTAGGGATCTCTCTTTTGAGTATGGATGAAATCGCCAAACTTCTTAGGGTCTTTGATGAAGAAAATGGGGGTGTTGTTACCTACCAAATCCCAGTTACCATCTTCAGTATAGAATTTTATAGCAAATCCCCTCGGGTCTCTTTCTGTATCGGCACTGCCTTTTTCCCCACCTACGGTAGAAAAGCGAAGAAACATTTTTGTTTGCTTACCGATAGCACTGAAAATCTTTGCTCTTGAGTATTTTGTCAGGTCATTTGTTACGATAAATGTGCCGTAAGCACCGCTTCCTTTGGCATGCACTACTCTTTCAGGAATTCTTTCCCTGTTGAAGTGAGCCATTTTTTCATGCAGGATAAAATCCTGTAATAATAACGGACCTCTTGCCCCAACACTCATGGTGTTTTCATTTTCATAATACGGGATACCTGATGCTGAAGTCAATTTTTTGTTTTCACTCATATTATACTATTTTAAGTATTAGTAATGTAGGATTACAAATATGTGACAAATTGAATCATAAATCAAATTGATTAATTTTATACTCTCATAGTTAAAATCTATAAGTATGACCCTTGTACAATTGGAATATACCATCGCTGTGGACACTTACCGGCATTTTGCCAAAGCCGCCGAACAATGTTTCATCACCCAGCCTACGCTTAGTATGCAGATACAAAAACTGGAAGAAGAACTGGGTGTAAAAATATTTGACCGTAGTAAACAGCCAGTAGTGCCCACTGAAACCGGGGTAGAGATTATTGAACAGGCAAGAACAATAGTATCAGCAAAAAATGGGTTGCTTGAAACCATACAAACAAAAAAAGGAGTGCTGACCGGGGAGCTGAGAATCGGCATCATACCAACACTGGCACCTTACCTGCTGCCATTATTTATTCAGCCATTCACCAAAAAATACCCTGAAGTAAGGTTAGTGGTGCATGAAATGATGACGGAACTTATTATTGCCAGGTTACGGGAAGGGAAGATTGATGCCGGAATATTAGTAACACCATTGCAGGAGGCAGGCATTAAAGAATTTGTTTTATTCTATGAGGAGTTGATGGCTTATGTGTCAAAAAAGAATTCAGTGTATGAAAAAACCTATATACTGCCGCAGGATATTGACCCTAGCAAATTATGGCTGCTGGAAGAAGGCCATTGCTTTCGTTCACAAATAATAAACCTCTGTGAGTTGCGGAAAATAAGCCGGGAAAACAACCATTTCGATTATGAAGCCGGTAGCCTTGAAACGCTGCGGAGAATGGTGGAAATGAATGATGGTATCACCATCATTCCTGAATTGGCCACCCTTGATATGCCGTTTAAGCAAACACAATTAATCAGGCATTTTAAAAAACCATCACCCATGCGGGAGGTAAGCTTAGTAGTACACCGCAATTTTGTAAAGAAAAGGTTGATAGATGTGCTGCGGGAAGAAATTCTGATAACAGTGCCGGAGAAAATCAGGAAAAATAAAACACCGAATATAGTGCCTGTATAATTAATGTGTAAGCAATGAATTTAATTTTTGTTGGAATAATGGAAAGTCAGCGAGGTTGTTATGCCCGCCTTTTTCAATAGCAATTAATTCAGTACCCGGTTTTTTCTCTGCCAGCCTTCTGGCCTGTTTATATGGAATGATGCGATCCTTTGTGCCATGAAAAATAGTGATGGGGGCTTTTATATATTCAAAATGCTGGTAAGTGGGCAGTGCATATTTTGTCATAGATATCACCGGGTACATAAAGAAATAATGTTTGGCCAATGCACCCATACTATAATAAGGCGTTTCCAATATCAGTTTTTTACAATCTCTTACAGAAGCCAACTGGGCGGCTATTCCTGTGCCAAGAGACCTTCCATATATAATAATATGTTCTACTGATACTCTGCTAATGGCCATTTTGTATAATATCAGTGCATCATCGTAAAGGGTCTGTTCGCTTCTTTTGCCGGTTGATTTGCCATAGCCGGGATAATCCATCATCCACACTTCGTAGCCATTCCGGGTAAAGCTGGTTGCATGTTTTGCGTATCGGTTAATATTGGTGCGATTGCCATGAAAATAAAGTACGATGCCTTTGCGGACAGAATCGGGTACAGTGAATTGTACAATGCTCAGATTTTTTTCGGTGGTAACCGGCAAGTCTATCTCCCGGAAAGGAATGTCAAACTGGTATTTATAATCAGCCGGCAATTTTTTAGGGTGAAAAATAAATTTATCCTGTAAAAAATATAACACAACACCAATCATAATATAGACAAGGGCAATTATCTGAAACCATTTCCAGATTTTTTTTAATTTTATTCTATTCATAATACAAACTTTGCAAAGATAAGGTTCTCTTCTCCCTCTCCATGAAATGGGGGGTGGGGTGAGGCAAAAAAGGACATGAAAATCATGTCCTTACTCATAGGGATAATTATTTTTTGTTTGTACTAAATTGCTTTAGCAAAGTAGTATTATAACCGGTTGAAATAATTTTTAATCCTGTACTGCGCATTGTTGCTTATCTGGTCAAGCAACAACCTCATTATTTCATTTTCAGAAGGACCAAACTCCTTTCTGCGTTCAATCAATTGTTTATCGCTTTCACTTAAGGCTCTTGCATCACCGGTGTAGGTAGCAAACTCTGTACTCCAGGTGTGATTACCAATTACATTATCAGTCCACAGCCAGCGGTCATTAAAATCATTCACATTTACCTGTAGCGCTGCATTGGAGGCTATTGTTCTCCGGGTGGTTGTTATATCTGCATATACTTTCGCATATTCTTTTACTACAGAATCTGGCTTATACGTTGTTTCTTTTACTACAACTTCTTTTGATACTCTTCTGTGAGTACGATAGTCCTGGTAACGGCCGATATTAGCAGTGGCCATCCGCATATCCAACTGTTGGTCTATTCTTACATTACGGCTTCTTGCATCCCAGGCGGAATAGAATTTTAAAAATTCATCTCCTGAACTGTATTGAAGATTGCGGATTAACTGGTCATCAAGATTGTCTCCACCAACGGTGTATGAGCTATACACATAACCACCCTGTTGCTGCATCGGCAGAATTATCACATTCGTTACTGCATAATCATACGCTTCATCCATTTTTACCAGTGCATCACGGTTGCCGGGTTTAAAGCGCAGTGCTGCCTGGAATTCACGGTAAGCATTTTGATAGCTTTGCTTGTCATACCGTTGCATAAACGAAAGACCTCTGTCGTAACGAACATCACCGGCTTTCTCACTATATGTAACGAGGTAGGATGAATAGTCTAATGGTTTTACAATAGCTAAAACAGATGGCACCCGGTAGATGGCATCATGCATACGTTGCAGTGCTGCATATTCATTGTACATCCATTCCCATTTTAATTCATTGTTGCCTGCCGCATGATTACGGATATTATTTTCATGTTCGTTAACGGCATAGTGGTAAGAGCTTTCTATAATGCCAAGGAGCTTTGCATCGTTAGGGTCTTTCTGCAATTTTTTGGCAACCAATTCCACTGCTTCATCGTAGTTGCCTTTTTCGTAAAGCTTGCTGGCTGTTTTACAGGAGAAGACTAACATACCGATTCCGGCGAAGAGTAAAATGTAGAGTTTTGATTTCATAAACACCTCCTTTTTTTCTAAGATGTTCAAATAATAGTCCATAGCATATCACTAATCCTGAATTACAGAAATGTTAACAATAGAAGGCCTTTTCTCCTTCCCTTTTGTGGTTGGGGGGTTAGTGTTTCAGGATGTCCCGGACAAAATTGTGGTATTCATCAAAGGAAGGGAGATTGTTATGGGCACCTCCATGGATGCGGATAAGTGTTATTATCCGGGGATTTATTTTCTGTAAAGCTTCGCTGTGTCGAATGGGAATGAGCCTGTCTTTGGTGCCGTGAATAATGTAGGTATGACAATTAACTTTTGGTATCCAGAGGTCGGTACGCAGATGAAAGCGGAGTACAATCCGCATAGGAAGTATTGGCAGAAACCGTTCAATTACCCGTAAAAAATTAAAGTAAGGGGCATCCAGAATAAGGTAGCGGGGATTATTATCGCAGGCAAGCTTGGTGGCAAAGCCACTGCCCATACTCCGGCCATACACTATAAGATGGTCTTCACCGTATTTGTCTTTCAATTTTTCATAAATGAACTGCATATCACTCAGCATTTCCTTTTCACTCCGCTTGCCGGTGCTTTTGCCAAAGCCCCGATAGTCCAGCAACACCACATCATAGTCATACCGGTAAAAATCTTTGGCATACCTGGCCCAGCCTTTTATGCTCCGGGTGTTGCCATGAAAATAAAGGATTAAACCTTTGGGTTTTTCCCGGTAAAAGTGAAGACCATTGATGCGAACGCCGGGTTCTATATCAAAAAAATATTCTTTGAAAGGCACATCATACTTAAACTCGAAATCCTGTTTTAATTTCTCTGGTTTAAATATTAATTTCTCTTGCAGGAAGTAAGCAAGAACAGAAAGAACGGCAATACCGATGACGATATACCAGACGAAAGCAGGTAAAATAGCTATTAGTTCTTGGTGCATAGTTCATGGTTTGCCGTGCTGAAAATTAGGTTATTATGAATTATGAACCATGAA
>JANNCC010000135.1:0-12147 GCA_031386125.1 Chitinophagaceae bacterium | reverse complement strand
GGTAAGATACGATTTTAACGTCCTTAATATTTTGCATATTGCCTTATAAAATCGTATCTCACCGGGGCAAGGAAGTTTTTCTTATAATAAGTCTTATGTATAAATAGCGACCTACGCTGCCCATCCGCACAACAACTAGTCTGATTATGCAAGTGCCTAAAGACCTTATACAGTTATTAAAATATTTAGAAGAGCTTAATAAGATTAACCCAGAGGCTTACGAAAATCTTTGGCGAAAATTAAATATAGAGGGCGAAAAAGAAGATTTGAATGAACGGGTTGCTAATTTACTGATGCAAGACTCTCCCTTATCAAGAACGCTAATCGCAGCATTGCCCGTTCATCTTCGCTCATTAAATTAACATCTATTATTTCAATTTTTTTTTATTATAACATCTTGAAGAACGTTCAAGAAGATTTTGAATCTCTTCCACTTTCAGATCAACAAACCATCTATTCGGATTTCTTAAAACTACTCTCTCAAATGAATCTGAAGGTTGTGCCAAAATAATCTTCACCCCTTGCTTCTTGCTCTTTCCGGCATTCGATGTAAAAAACTAACGAAAGCCTTTAGCTAAGTAACATAAGATGAACTTATAAGAAAAATAAAAAATTCTTAATACTGACACCGTAAAAGTTCTATGCCTATAGTAGCTTTCGTATAATGCTGCCCCGGGAAATGATACTTTCAGAACATCCCAAGACCAACTGTACCAGCATTGTAAAAGATGACGAATATCGTGTGGTGCAGCGGGACGCATTAATAATTATTGAAGACCGCCGGGATTTTGAATCAGCCGCCTTTAAGTCAAGGGCAAAGAAAATTCTCAAAGAACTTTAGGTTTATCTGGTGTTTTATTGAACTCTTTAAATATCAATCGCAGGTTTTGGTCGTATGTTATATAATTGTATAACCAGTTGCTGAATACAAAAAATCTGTTCTTCACACCTAATATCAGCATCAGGTGCAGGCCCATCCAGATCACCCAGGCCATAAACCCACCGAAATGCAATTTAGGTTTTGGAATATCAACCACCGCAAGATTTCGGCCTACCGTTGCCATAGAACCCTTATCCCGGTATTCAAATTCGTATTGAGTATCCTGGTTTGATTTGCGTTCTACGAGTTTTAAATTATACGCCAATAAATCGGCCTGCTGCATAGCCACTGGGGCCACTTGTGGATGTCCAGCCGGATATTTCGGTGTTTCCATATAAGCAAGGTCGCCGATTGCATATATATTATTGTATCCGGTGATTTTGCAATGCCTGTCAGTTACAATCCGATTTCCTTTGGCTATTAATCCTTTATCAACTCCACCTGGAATATTACCTTTAATACCTGCTGCCCAAATCATGGTGCCGGCCGCAATTTGTTCGCCATTGCTCAGCAACACATTATCACCATCATAATCTTTTACCAAAGCATTTGTCATCACCTTCACTCCTAACTTTCCCAAATACTTTTGGGATTGCCGGGATGATTTCTCACTCATAGCTGCCAGCGTTTTACCGGCACCCTCCAGCAGATAAATATTCATTTTTGAAAAATCCAGTTCGGGGTAATCTTTGGGCAACACATACTTTTTCATTTCGGCCAATGCACCGGACACCTCCACTCCTGTTGGCCCTCCGCCCACTACAACAATATTCATCAATCGCTGCAATTCAATTTGGTCTGTAATAGTTAATGCCGTTTCAAAATTCTGCAATAGCCTGTAACGGAGTTGCAAAGCTTCCACTGTTGATTTCATCGGGAAGGCTTTGCCGGCAATTTTTGTATTGCCGAAAAAATTGGTATCTGCACCAGTGGCAAGTACCAACGCATCATAAGTAATCTCCTCTGTATCTGTAATAATTTTGTTTTGCTCCGGCAGCACTTGTTGCAGTTCTGCCAGTCGTATCCTTACATTCTTACTTTTCTGAAAGACTTTCCGCAGCGGGAATGAAATGTTACTGGCATCGAGCCCTGCCGTAGCTACC
Source organism: Chitinophagaceae bacterium (assembly GCA_031386125.1). GTDB lineage: Bacteria > Bacteroidota > Bacteroidia > Chitinophagales > Chitinophagaceae > JJ008. Next base: position 10,164 of record JANNCC010000135.1, on the reverse strand, counting down.
TGGTAAAATAAAGGTTGAAACTGGTGATAATTGAAACGGTCAACAAGAACTACTTCGAATCCGGGCTTGTTATTGAGTTTGCGGGCCAGCCTTAAGCCTCCAAAACCTGCCCCGATAATTACGACTTTCATACAACTGATTTACTTCACAAATTTACAGTATTTTCAATAATTATTGAAAATATAATTATTTCTATTGTAGTTTTATACTGTCAAACCCACCATTATGGAACAAACAGATACCCCTAAATGTATCCATAAAAGATATACGCCGGATACAATAATCGAAAAGGATTACGAAGATATAACCACCTATTACAATGTTGCCGGACCCGACTATGAAGCATGGAGTAAGAATTTTAATATGCACTTTGGTTATTGCAAGTCACTCACTGATATATTCTTCCTGGAAAGAATGTTGGTGAATATGAATGGGGAAGTACTAAAACAATTGCAGATTGACCCGGTATTAAATACAACTATTGCAGACCTTGGCTGTGGTGTCGGTACAGTAGCGAGACAGGCAGCTAGACAATTTCCTTTGGCAAAAATTACCGGAATTACTATTGCCGATTACCAGATACAAAAAGGCAGGTTACTGATTGAAAAAGAAAACTTAACAGCCCAGGTCTCTATAATAAAAGACAATTTTGAAAACCTGCACATCAGCGACGAATCATTTACCCATGTCTATGCTCTGGAAAGTGCCTGCCATGCAAGCGGTGCAGGTAAAAAATTTTTCGTTTCAGAAATGGCAAGGGTATTAAAAACAGGTGGCCGGTTTTGCATTGCCGATGGTTTTTTAAAGCATAACCGCAAACTCCCCCGCTTTTTTTTTTTTCTTTATAAAAATATATTTAATTACTGGGCAATACCGTGTTTTGTAAACATTATTGAATTTGAATAGATGCTTAAACGACAGGGTTTGCAAAATATCACTATCAAAGAAATCAGCCTCCGCATTGCACCATCTGTTTCTTATGTACCGTGGACCTGTTTAAAATTTTTTGTGAAAGAACTATGGAAAAATAAAAGTCTCCGTATGAAAAAAGAACGATGGCATAATGTGTATGCACCGGTGCTGGGAATGATATTAGGATTATACCGCAAACACTTTGGGTATTATATTATTAGTGGTAAGAAGAAATAAAACTACTTAATACAACATCCTTACCTTAATAGTCGCTTTCACTTCTTTCAACAATCCAAGTGCCTGGGTAGAAAGTCGTTTGTCAACATCCAGCACCACATAGCCAATATCATCGTTGGTCTTCAGGTACTGACCAAGAATATTGATCTTGTACTTAGAAAGCTGTGTATTTATTTCAGATAATACACCCGGTACGTTGTTATGTATATGCAGAATGCGGTGGCTGCCTTCCTGTGGTGGCAGGGCTAATGCAGGTACTGTATGTGAACCAAAAGTGATTCCCTTCTCTAAATAATTAAACAACTTCACACTTACATCTTCACCAATATTTTGTTGCGCCTCTTCTGTGCTGCCACCGATATGCGGAGTAAGGATCACATTCGGGCAATCCTGCAACGGCGTTTGAAAACGGTCTCCGTTTTTCTCCGGTTCCCAGGGAAACACATCAATAGCGGCACCGCCAATGTTGCCGTCTAATAATGCTTTTCTTAAAGCATCCAGGTCCACTACTTCTCCCCTTGCATAGTTTAGCAGTATCGCCCCTTTCTTAAAATGTTTAAGATTGGTCTTATTAATTAGATTTTTTGTTTGCAAAGTTTCCGGAATATGCAATGTCACCACATCTGCCCTGTTGAGCAATTCTTTTAATGACTTTGCATCTTCTGCATTTCCCAGCGGTAATTTCGTTTCCACATCATAAAAAAGAACTTTCATTCCCAATCCTTCAGCCAGCACACTTACCTGGCTACCAATATTACCATAACCGATAATACCCAATGTTTTGCCCCGCAGTTCATAACTGCCTTTGGCATCTTTCATCCACACCCCTTCATGTGCTGCTTTGTTTTTATCAGGTATTCTCCTGATAAGCATAATGGAAGAGCCAATCACCAATTCTGCAACTGACCTTGTGTTAGAATATGGAGCATTAAAAACTACTACCCCATTTTTGGTGGCAGCTTTTAAGTCCACCTGATTCACACCGATACAAAAGCAACCGATAGCCTGCAATTTTTTTGCAGTGTCGAGAATTTTTTTTGTGATTTGAGTTTTGGAACGGATACCAAGAATATGAACATCTTTTATTTCTTCTATCAGTTGTTCTTCAGTCAGTGCTTTTGAAATTTTGTTCACTTGTACATAACCATACTGATAGAAATTTTTCACTGCCACATCGCTGATGTTTTCCAGGAAAAGAATTTTGATTTTCTCTTTTGGGTAACTGGTTTTGTCTGCTTTTGCCATACTGCAAATATAAGTTTGCGGCTATTAACATTTAAAAGATGATTGGGGAAAACTAATCGGTCTTTTCGGGATGGCCGCCTTCTATTTTTGCTCCGGATTTAAATATCTCTTATTGAAAACTATTGTTAGTTTTTTACTCTTGACTGTTTTAGTTATTGCCTGCAATTCATCCTCCCGGAATAAAAAACCAGGAGATGACTCATTGCAGTACTATCCGCCTACACCCCAAAAACTTGACCGAAACGAATTCAGGAACTATTACCGTCTGCTGAGTAATTTTTTTGACACCAGCTTACTTAATAAAGGCTTTAATGGTAGCATACTTATTGCCAAAGATGGCGAAGTGATTTATGAAAAATATTCCGGTAAAATTGACCTTCGGAAAAAAGATAGTCTGACCAGCTCTGCTCCCCTGCATATTGCTTCCACTTCAAAAACATTTACATCTATCGCCATTCTCAGAATGGTGGAAGAAGGAAGATTGGCATTGAATGATTCAGTGGGAAAATTCTTTCCAGGCTTTCCTTATTCTGGTGTCACTGTAATGATGCTGCTCAACCATCGCAGCGGCCTGCCCAATTATTTATACTTTATGAGTAATAATAAATGGGGCATTTTGCCAAACAAAAAATGGAACAGGCAATATGCCACCAACCAGGATGTGCTGAAAATGATGTATGATAAAAAGCCAGACCCAACTGGAACACCCGGTAGCCGGTTCAACTATTCCAATACCAATTATCTGTTGCTGGCAATGATTATTGAAAAATTGAGTGGCAAAACTTTTCCGTTGTACATGCAACAACATATTTTTACTCCGTTACAAATGAGTAACACTTTTGTTTTTACGTTGAAAGACACATTAACTGCCACCCCTTCTTTTACTAATAAAAACATCTACTGGGAATATGATTTTCTCGATGCCACCTACGGTGATAAGAATATTTACACCACTCCGCAGGATTTATTAAAGTGGGACCAGGCATTATATACCGAGCAGGTAATCAGTAAGCCGATGCTCGATTCTGCATTTGCCCCTTATAGTTTTGAGAAACCATCTGTTCATAACTATGGGTTGGGTTGGCGGCTGCAAATTTTACCCAACGGGAAAAAAATAGTCTATCATTTTGGTAAATGGCATGGCTCCAATGCTGCTTTTGCAAGACTGATGGATGAGAAAGCAACTATCATAATCTTAGGTAATAAGTTCAACAGGGCTATTTACGATGCCGCCCATCTCTGCTACGATATTTTTGGGGACTACGAGCAGCGAAAAGTGGCAGACCCGGACGAAATTGACAGCCTGAAAACAACTTTACTGAAACCTCCTGCAAAGAAACCACTCAAAAAAAGTAAAGGCTAAGTCACCCGGTTTCTCAGAATTGTTTCCCACCTTTAAGGCCGGATGAAAATACTTTCAGCAGAAGAAATACAACTATGGGATCAAGATACCATTGAACATGAACCCATCACTTCCGTCAACTTAATGGAAAGGGCTGCCAGCAAATGTGTGGAATGGTTCCAGCAACAATATCCTGATGCGGCTTCCTTTGGTATTTTTTGTGGCAAAGGAAACAATGGTGGCGATGGGTTGGCTATTGCCAGGATGTTGATAGAGCAGAATTATTTGGTTACCATATATATACTGGAATTCGGTCACAGGGGCACTGATGATTTTCAAACCAACCTTGCCAGGTTGCATAAACTATCAAATCCTGATATTCATTTCATCCAATCAGAACAAAATTTTCATTCATTTCCTGAAGGTCAGATAGTTATTGATGCCTTATTGGGTTCAGGTTTAAACCGGCAACTGGAAGGAGTAACAGCAACCCTGGTTCAACATATTAATAAATCAGGTTGTCAAATTGTTGCTATAGATATACCCAGTGGTTTATATGTTGACCGTTCTTCAAAAGGGGCCATTACAATTAAAGCGAATCATACACTCAGTTTTCAATGTTATAAATCCGCTTTCCTTTTTGCAGAAAATTCAACAGCCATTGGTGAAATACATATCCTTGATATTGGGTTACACCATGATTTTTATCAATCCATTTACTCAACGTTTGAATTAATTGACGATACTATCATTCATTCTATTTATAAACCAAGGGAAAAATTTTCTCATAAAGGAACTTATGGCCATGCTTTGCTGGTAGCAGGCAGTTATGGAAAAATTGGTGCCGCAGTATTAGCAGCCAAAGCCTGTATAAGAAGTGGTGTTGGCCTTCTCACCTGTCATATTCCAAAATGCGGTTATGATATTTTACAATCTACGGTTCCTGAAACAATGGTAATGACAGATTTGAATTCATCCTTCCTTACAAAAGTTGAAGACGATCTGACAAAGTATAAGGCAATTGGCATTGGCCCTGGTATCGGTACTGCATCAGAAACAAAATCGATGTTGCATGATATTTTTAATGCTTATCGTAATCCAGTTGTATTAGATGCAGATGCATTAAATATTATTTCATCGCACAAAGAATTAATGAACCTGATTCCTGTCGGTTCAATCTTGACTCCACATCCAAAAGAATTTGAAAGATTGTTTGGAGAAACAGCAAATGATTTTGAAAAGATTGGGCTTACACTGGAAAAAGCAAAAGAACTGAACTGCATAATCGTTTTAAAAGGACATCATACTTTTATTGCAACGACCGAAGGCAAGGGTTTCTTTAATGCTACCGGCAACCCTGGTATGGCAACAGCCGGTAGTGGTGATGTGCTGACAGGAATATTAGCAGGATTATTAGCACAGGGATACAGCTCTGTTGAAACTGCCATTCTCGGCGTTTATCTTCATGGCGTTGCAGGAGATTTTGCGGCCAAAGAATTATCGGAAGAAGTAATGGTTGCAGGTGATATAATTGAGCATCTGAAATATGCTTTTTCTTCTTTAAATGACTGATTCTAAAGCCCCTTTAGAGGTTTGGGGTATTCCCTGCCTTCCCCTATCTTTGCCGCCCGGCGAAATAGCCGTTTTTTCTATTATTTTTTGATTAAGAATCAACTCTTATGGACAAATTGATTTATCTCGTTCCCATTATGGGCCTGATTGGTCTTCTTTACACTATCGTTAAATTCAGGTGGGTTGCAAAACAAGATGCCGGTACCGACCGCATGAAAGAAATCAGCCAATACATTGCCGAAGGTGCGATGGCTTTTTTGAAAGCTGAGTGGAAAATTCTTGGTTATTTCGTAGCCATCGTTGGTGTTTTGCTGGCGGTAATGGCGACTGCTAATCCTCACTCTCACTGGTCTATTTCCATTGCCTTTGTAGCAGGTGCTGTGTTAAGTGCTTTCGCTGGTTTTATCGGAATGAAAGCCGCAACAAAAGCCAATGTTCGTACTGCACAAGCGGCCCGTACCAGTTTAAGTAAAGCACTGAACGTATCCTTCACTGGTGGTGCTGTGATGGGGGTTGGTGTAGCTGGTTTGGCGGTGATGGGTCTTGGTGGTTTATATATTGTATTAAAACAAGTTTTTGCTCCTGATGCGGCAATCAATTCTGAAGAAATGTTCAGGACGATTGAGGTGCTGACAGGTTTCTCCCTCGGTGCAGAATCTATTGCCTTGTTTGCAAGAGTTGGTGGGGGTATTTATACCAAAGCTGCTGACGTAGGTGCTGACCTTGTTGGTAAAGTGGAAGCAGGTATTCCTGAAGATGATCCGAGAAACCCTGCCACCATTGCTGATAATGTTGGTGACAATGTAGGTGATGTGGCTGGTATGGGTGCCGACTTATTCGGTTCTTATGTGGCTACTGTTCTGGCAACAATTGTATTAGGCCAACAAACTCAAACTTTTGGAGGTGATGATATATTAAATGGGTTTGCTCCAGTTGTACTTCCAATGCTGATTGCAGGTATTGGTATTTTATTTTCTATCGTTGGTACTTTGTTTGTCCGCATCAGTGAGACAGCAGGTATCAATACGAATAATGTGCAGAAGGCATTGAACATGGGCAACTGGGGTTCAATGATTCTTACTGCTATCGCTGCCGCAGGATTAGTCTATTGGCTGATGCCGGAAGCAATGGAACTGCGTGGTGTGATATTCACCAAATGGGGAGTACTTGGCGCCATTGGTGTTGGTCTCGCCGTGGGTGCATTAATGAGTATCATTACTGAGTATTATACAGCGATGGGCAAACGTCCAGTTAATTCTATAATTAAGCAATCATCAACTGGTCATGCTACCAACGTAATTGGTGGTTTGGCAATCGGTATGGAATCTACCTTCTTACCAATACTTGTTTTGGCCGGTGGTATATGGGGTTCGTATGAGTGTGCCGGTTTATATGGAGTGGCTATTGCAGCTGCCGGTATGATGGCGACAACTGCTATGCAATTAGCCATTGATGCTTTTGGCCCTATTGCAGATAATGCAGGTGGTATTGCTGAAATGAGTGAGCTGCCAAAAGAGGTTCGGGAAAAAACAGACGTATTAGATGCTGTAGGTAACACTACTGCTGCTTCAGGAAAAGGTTTTGCAATTGCTTCTGCTGCATTGACGGCGTTGGCATTGTTTGCAGCCTTTGTTGGTGTAGCCGGTATCACTGGTATTGATATTTATAAAGCAAATGTGTTGGCCTGTCTTTTTGTAGGCGGGATGATTCCTTTCATTTTCTCTTCCTTATGTATCCGTGCCGTGGGAGAAGCTGCCATGGCGATGGTGGAAGAAGTTCGTCGCCAGTTTCGCACTATTCCAGGCATTATGGAAGGAACAGGTAAACCTGAATACGACAAATGTGTGGCGATTTCTACAAAAGCTTCGCTAAAAAAAATGATGTTGCCTGGTGCTATTGCTATCATATCACCGTTAATCATTGGTTTTACTCCCGGCCTTGGTGCTGAAGCATTAGGTGGCTTTTTGGCCGGTGCTACCGTGTGTGGTGTGCTGATGGGAATGTTTCAGAACAATGCAGGTGGTGCATGGGATAATGCTAAAAAATCTTTTGAAAAAGGCGTAGAGATAAACGGTGAGATGTTTTATAAAAAATCAGAACCGCATAAGGCATCTGTAACCGGTGACACAGTGGGTGATCCTTTTAAAGACACTTCAGGTCCATCAATGAATATCCTTATTAAATTAATGTCTATCGTATCTTTAGTGATAGCCCCCAGCCTCGCACAGATAGCTGCGAAGAAAATTCCACCGCCATTACCTCCTTCTGCTGCTCCAACGGGAAAAATAATAAATGCATCTGAACCTGTTGCTGCTATTAATCAAAGTAATACTGTTCAGTATCAATAGTAAAGCTGACCCTATTTACTACTATATAAAAGCTTAATCAGAACCATTACATTAAGTCCCGCTGTTTCTACAGGGGGGCTTATTTTTTTGTACCACATACTGATCCTCAGACTCTGTAACCTTAATACCGGCCATTCGTTTCAATGTTAAGACATGTTAAAAAATATTAAATAAAATTGCTGTTTTTTGGTCATACGAAAATAGTCGTATATTCGGGCAATAAATCTAAATACCATGTCAGTAACAAAAGTGATAAAGCCTACAGAAAGTGAACTGGAAATTCTGCAAATTCTTTGGGCAAAAGGCATTGCTACCGTGAGAGAAGTCCATGAAGAACTGGCCGCAACAAAGGATGTAGGCTACACTACTACCCTGAAACTGATGCAGATAATGAATGAAAAAGGCATAGTGAAAAGGGATGATTCGATGCGTACCCATGTTTACCAGGCGGCAGTGAACAAAGAGAAAACACAAAAGCATTTACTAAGTAAGATAATAGACAATTTGTTTGGCGGCTCCCCTACTCAATTAGTTATTCAGGCGCTGGGAGATGAAAGCCATAAAGCAAGCCGTGAGGAACTGGATAAAATTCAGACATTACTAGACAGTCTTAAAAAGTAAACATGACCGGCCAGACAAACCTTCTGCACTCATTGGGATGGGCTGTTCTCAACAGCTTGTGGCAACTGGCATTGCTATGGGTCATTTATCAGGTTATCACAGGTATTTTCAGGAATATAAAATCATCTGCTAAAAGCTCATTAGCTTCTTCTTTATTAATAGGTGGCTTTGGCTGGTTTCTCTATACTTGCTTTTCTGCTTTTACCATAGATGCAACTGAAGCTGTTCTTTCTTCAGCATTAGTAAATGCAGAAGGAAACCAGCAGTTAAATGAATGGCTGCAACAGACTTTGCCTGCCGCTTCGGTTTTGTACCTTGTTTTATTAGTATTGCCACTACTTCATTTTGTCCGCAATTACCGGTATGTACAGGTCATCCGCAAATATGGCATTTCCAAAATAAACGTGGAATGGAGAATGTTTGTGAGTAAAGTAGCAGCGCAAATGGACATCAAAAAAAAAGTACAAATCTGGGTGTCAGAGTTTGTCTCCTCTCCTGTTACAATTGGTTTTCTTAAACCAGTAATATTAGTGCCGCTCGCAGCTATCAATCACTTAACACCACAGCAATTGGAAGCCGTGCTGCTACACGAGTTGTCGCATATCAAACGCCTCGATTACCTGGTTAATCTTATCATCAACTTTATACAGACTATCCTGTACTTCAACCCTTTTGTAAAGGCGTTTGTGAAAATAGTAGAAAGGGAAAGGGAAAAAAGCTGCGATGAAATGGTACTGCAGTTCCAGTACGATTCACATGATTATGCAACTGCCCTCTTAGAACTTGAAAAAGCTAATCATGGTAACCAACCGATGGTAATAGCTGCTTCCGGAAAAAAGAATGATTTGCTACACCGTGTAGAACTAATAATGGGTGTCCAGAAAAAACCAGTAGTTTCTTTTAATAAACTGGCCGGGTTGATGGCAGGCTTACTTTGCATTATTGCACTCAATGCCTTACTATTGTTCAGCAAACCTGAGGATGGTGGCGATACCCTATCGTTTGCACATATTACATCGCCTTTCAAAATTGTTCAAGGCAGTGCTGTTCCGGTAGCAGAGAATGTTGCTGCCCCTGTTGAACAACCGTTAGCCATAATTAATCATACGGAACAGGAAAAATTGACTGCCATACCTACTACCCCTTCGTTTGCTGATTATGTTACAGCCTCTGTAAGCCCGGATCTTATTAATGCCAGCATTGAACTGGCCAACAATCCTGAATTAAAAAGATACCAGGAAGAGCAGGTGGAAAGAACCATGAAAGCTTCTAAAAAAATACTGGAAAGTGTACAGTGGAAAGTAGTGGAAAAAAGTATTGCCGATGTATTCAGCCAGCAGGAAAAAGAAGAACTAAAAGCCAGTTATGAAAAGGAAATGGAAAAGTTTGACTGGAAGAAATGGGAAAAAATCCTGAAGCAGGCATACGATAAAATTGACTGGGAAAAGATAAATACAGAACTATCTGTAGCAGTTAACCAACTGCGGCTCGACAGTATCCAATTGGTGTACAATAGAGCAATTACCAAATTAGATGGTGCCAGCAAAGAACTATCTCTTCATAATATGAAAGGTATTCCCGATACCGATATTACTTTAAAGGAAATTGAACGCAAAAAACTGGATGTGCAGCGGGCATTAAATGAACTGAAAACAGTTCGTAAGAAGAAGGTTGTTCATTTGTAATTTACAGGGATGTGAGTCCGCAGATGGTGAGCCCCGAAATAACCGGCGCAGGCTGTCAGGCTACCAGCATCTTGGGCATTTTTCGCTGTACTTATTGCCGATCATAAAACCGACTACAAACTCATGGGTGCCCTTGCTTACTGTGTTCAATGCGGTAGTAGTAATATCATACGCATAGCCAACATTAAAGGTATTGCTGACA
>JANNCC010000084.1:0-2771 GCA_031386125.1 Chitinophagaceae bacterium | reverse complement strand
ATAATACAAGGGTAACCCCGAGTATAGACATGAAGTAAGAGGGTTTGCCACGTTTAATAGAAGCTTTGCCAGATTGAGACATGCAATGTGTTTTTTCAGATTTATGGATTACGGGCAAAAATAGCAGTTTAGGGCTACAATCAGTATTTTTGCTGCCCATTTAAACGGTTGGTGCAGTATCATATTGCCATTTGTTTGTGAAGTTATTTGTTAAAGAATTTTTTTGTAGCCTTATCATATATAATTAAGTACCGGTAATAATGATTATGGAATACGACTTTAGAAGAATAGAAAAAGACTGGCAGAAGAAATGGAAAAAATCCAATGCTTACAAAGTATTTAATCCTGAGCCTGGCGAAGGGTTGAACAAACCCAAGTATTATGTGCTCGATATGTTTCCTTATCCGAGCGGTGCAGGCCTGCATGTTGGTCATCCGTTAGGATATATCGCATCTGATATTTACAGCCGTTACAAAAGATTGAAAGGCTTTAATGTGCTGCACCCGATGGGCTTTGATAGTTTTGGTTTACCAGCAGAGCAATATGCATTGGATACCGGGCAGCACCCGGCAGAAACGACAAAGAAGAATATTGAAACTTTTAAAAAGCAGTTAGATAATATCGGTTTCTGCTACGATTGGAGCCGTGAAGTGCAAACCAGCGACCCCAAATATTATAAATGGACACAATGGATTTTTCTGCAATTGTTCAATAGCTATTTCTGCAACACAGAAAAAAAGGCATTGCCCATTTCATTACTGATAAAAAAGTATGAAACAAAAGGAGCGATGCCGAAGACAGGTGAACCAATTCCCGGCAAACATTTTACGGCGGAGCAATGGAAAACTTTTTCTGAAAAAGAACAGGCCGACATTTTAATGAAAAGACGGTTGGCTTTTTGTGGCTATGGGGAAGTGAACTGGTGCGAAGCACTGGGAACTGTATTAGCTAATGATGAAGTGGTGAACGGAGTAAGTGAAAGAGGCGGGCACCCGGTAGTTAAAAAAACATTACGGCAATGGTATTTAAGAATCACTGCCTATGCTGACCGTTTATTAGAAGGATTGAACACCGTTGACTTCAGCGATGCAATGAAAGAAATGCAGAGCAACTGGATTGGAAAATCTTCTGGCGCAGAAATCACTTTTGCAATTAAAGGCTCGCAACTCACAACTCACAGCTCACAACTTGTAGTTTATACAACAAGACCCGACACAATCTTCGGCGTTGATTTTATGGTCATTGCTCCCGAACTGGAGTTAGTAAACGAAATAAAATCAGCCGGACAAACTGCTGCTGTTGATGAATACCTCGCTTATGTAAAAAGCCGTAGTGAGAGAGAAAGAATGGCAGAGAAAAAAATCAGCGGGGTGTTTACCGGTGCTTATGCCATCAATCCTTTTAGTGGAAGAGAAATTCCTATCTGGATTTCAGAGTATGTGTTGGCTGGTTATGGCACCGGCGCCATCATGGCCGTGCCATGTGGCGATGAAAGAGATTTAAAATTTGCCAAGCATTTTAATATTCCGGTTACCAATATTATCGGGTCACATTTTAATGGCGAAGATGCGAACCCAACAAAAGAAGCCATACTGGAAAACTCTGGTTTTCTTGATGGCCTGGTAATGAGAGAGGCAATGGAAGTGGCGATAAAAGCATTAGAAGATGATGGCATTGGCACCAGAAAAGTAAACTATAAGATGCGGGATGCAGCCTTCAGTCGCCAGCGGTATTGGGGTGAACCGTTTCCGATTACTTGGAAAGAGGGCATTGCCAAAGAATGGAAAGGAGAGCTGCCGTTAATATTGCCTGATGTAGAAAAATATAGTCCGGGGCCGGATGGACAAGGCCCGTTAGCCAATATTCCTGAATGGGTGGCACAGGAATTAGAAACTAACACCATGCCCGGTTATGCCGGCAGCAGTTGGTATTTTCTTCGCTATATGGATCCGCATAACAAAGAAACTTTCTGCGACAGAAAAGTATCTGACTACTGGAACCAGGTGGACTTATACATTGGCGGCACAGAACATGCCGTAGGTCACTTATTATACAGCCGCATGTGGACGAAAGTGTTGTATGATTTGAATTTGATTGGCTTTGATGAACCTTTTAAAAGATTGGTGAATCAGGGGATGATACAGGGGAGTAGTAGGTTTGTGTATCGAATATCTGGAGTAATATTTAAAAATAATTCACCAGTATTTTTAGAAGGTGCACCGATTTTTATTTCTTATAGTCTTTATCAAAAAATAAAAGAATTCGATATTGAAAATGAAGAAGTAAGTAGATTGAAAAATATTATTGCTAAATATTTACCAACTCCTATGAATGGATATTTAGATATATCTCAGATTGAAAATTTTAATTTTACAAGACACCATGTTTTTGTTGGCTATGTTGATGGATTTGAACTTGAAGTAAATAAATTCAAAAATTCACAATCAGCTTTGTCGCAAGCAAGATTTATTAAAGAGGAGAGCGGTGAGTATAGTGAAAATGGAAAATATATCTGCGGCTCAGAGATTGAAAAAATGTCAAAATCCAAATTAAATGTAGAAAATCCCGATGATTTAGTTGCCAAATACGGCGCCGACACATTCCGCATGTATGAAATGTTTCTCGGCCCTGTAGAAATGAGCAAACCCTGGGATACCAAGGGCATTGAAGGTGTTCATCGGTTTCTTAAAAAACTTTGGCGTTTATTTTTTGATGAAGTAAAAGGCCCGATATGGACGACTTCAGCTCCCTCTCCTTCGGAGAGGGCGGGG
>JANNCC010000062.1:0-5284 GCA_031386125.1 Chitinophagaceae bacterium | reverse complement strand
TATACAGACCTGAAACTATTAATTAGACGTAACAAAGCCCGCCGCTAACATGAACTGTGTAAAAAAACAAATAAATTTTTTACTTTTTCAGGGTTTAGGTGAGCAGTAATTAGGTTGATATAAGCTGTTGTTTTTTATCCCGATAGTCATCGGGACAAAGATTTGTTTCAAAAGTTTGTTACACACTGCTATCAAGGCTTGTTTTCCTGTCTTTCCATTGGCTCTCAATCTTTCATACAAGGTTTTACAAGCTGTATTGGTTTTAATGGCATTCATGCTGCACATGTACAGTACATCCCGCAGGTTTTTACCACCTCGCTTATATATCCTGAGCTTGCCATGTATGCTGCTGCCACTGCTGTATTCTGTCGGGCTTAAGCCTGCAAAACTGATGAGCTGACGATGGCTATGAGTGTACTTAAAACCTTGGGTAAATACTATCAGCATCGCTGTGGCCCTTTTACCTATCCCTTTTATACTGCCTACACTTTTAAGCTGCGCCGGTTGCCATTGCTCTAACAGCGTTTGCAATTTTACTTCTAACACTTTTATCTCCTTTTCTAATTGCTTGTTTATTTTCTCCAGCGATTTTATCGTGTCTTTACTCGGCACTGGCAAAAGCTTTAAGCTGTGCAACTGGTTATTGAACCTTTTGATCTGTTCGGTATATTCTCTTATCGTATTATACAACTGCTTGCTCTCAAAGTAAGCACTGTCCGGCATTTCCCAATACGATGGACTTTGTTCTATCGCATAACGGCAGATACATGCTGCATCCTTTTTATCACTCTTGTTACGCTCCAGGTGCATCTGGATATACCGCTTGATGCTAAGAGCATTAACCACACTTAAACAGCAACCTTGCTGGTGCAAATAAAAAGCCAGCCGGATGTAATACACCCCCGTAGCTTCCATTACAAAATGATAATCATTCCCTGTGTGTTCCAATATCTTTTCGAACCCCTTGTTGTTATTACCCACCTGCAGATGGAACAACTCTCCCAGGTTGTTTTGATAACATACATCCAGTTTGGTGTGAGAAACATCTATCCCACAACTTAATTTTCCCGTTTCCATAACCATTGTTTTTTTTAAGTGATTGTCCTATTTTAAATACAGAAAAAAACAAACGGAAAGAACACTCTTACGCTGTGCTATCTATCCTACTGCAAGCTTTCTATAGAAGCTTGTTGAACTGTTCAGCATCGGGTAAGAAAAGGGGCGGTGACTATCGTGTTGTAAAGGCTATTATACCTATTGGGTTTTTCAGTCTTACTCCGCCTCTTGTTCTTTCTGATTCTGTTCCTTTTCTATAATTAAATTTATTGAATTGTAAACATAGGATTGAAGGTTTAAGTAAAGAGGCTAAGAAGAGCGTATCAGTTTGAAATTCTAAAAAATACATTTCGTATCTTTGAAAGGTGGCAAAACAAACCAAATATTATCTAGGAATTGAGGTTGACCGGCTGACTAACAGCATAGTCAATACTATTTCCGGGGACAGTTTTCCTACTGATGTTCATCCAGTATCAAAAGCAGATTTGAAAGCAACCACCAAAAAAAACGGTTGGCTTTTTAATTGGGCAGGTGAATTTAAGCTGACAGACAGACAAATTTTCAAGCTGACAATAAGAAACAATCCTGAAATAGTTCAAGGGCTTTTAAGTATAAGTGACTACAATGACCATTATTATTTACACCTGATTGAAAGTGCCCCATTTAACTTAGGCAAGAACAAACTTTATGAAGGTGTTCCTGGTAACCTATTTGCTTTCACTTGTAAATCTTCGTGGGACAAAGGGTATCAAGGTTTCGTTTCTTTCACTTCCAAGACAAGACTGATTGAACATTACGAAAAAACTTTAGGTGCGACACATGTTGGCGGACATAAAATGGTAATCTTTCCCCAAGAAGCACTTAAACTAATAAAAAAATATTTCCCAACTTAAAAATTAAACTACTATGGGCTACATAAAAGAACCAGTAGGTGTTGACTTCTTTGTTGACCCAAGACCTTTGACGGCGGCGGACAGAAAAAGAATCAGTGAAATAATTGCATATTATAAGGCAACGGGACGAAGAATGCCAATACAAAAAACAAGAGCAAAGAATCGTTCTACAATCAAGCCTAGCAAGAGGGCATTGGCTTAACTTAATTAAGCAACCGGTTAGACAAAGACACATGCCGCTAACAGCGAGGTTTTGCGTCAGCGGGGCTGACGGGTCGAGCCTCAGCTTTTGTACTACTATCAGCTACATATCGGGCTCGACCGAACACGGATGAGCAGTAGAATATGTTCTCATCTTTTGTAATTTTAATCGGCTTCAGTTCCGGGCTGAACATTTTCCAAATGCCCCGCCGAACGCAAAGCCCTAACGTTAGCGGTCAGGCTATGATGACCGTAGATTTTAACAAGCCAAATACGACAGAATGTTAAATGGAACTTTCACGCCTTTCCCAATTTTGACAACGGAAAGGCTTACTCTCAGACAACTAGTGATTAATGACGAACAAGAAATCTTCACTTTGCGTTCTGACAGTGAAATAAATAAATATCTTGACAGACAAATAAGCAATACTATTGATGATGCAAGGAATTTTATAAATAAGATTACTAAAAATGACTCTTCATATTGGGCAATAACTTTGAGTGACAAAAACATATTGGTTGGGACAATTTGTCTTTTTGGTTTTTCAGATGAAAATTACAAATGTGAAATCGGCTTTGAACTTTTGACAAACTTTCAAGGACAAGGAATAATGAAGGAAGCTGTAGAGAAAGTCATTGACTATGCGTTCAATACGATCAAAGTTAAAAAAATTGAAGCATTCCTGCATAAAGACAATCTAAGTTCTATAAAGCTGTTGGAGAAATTCTCGTTTAGGAATTCAAATGAGCCTGATAAGACAAATCCTGCCTTAATATGTTACTATTTGACAAATTCAATTGACAATCCTAAATAAAAATTTATCGAAAAAGCCCGAACCGCTAACATGAACTGTGTAAAAAAACAAATATTTTTTTACCTTTCTATGGTTTAGCTGAACAGTAATTGGGTTGATATAAGCTGTTGTTTTTTATCCCGATAGTCATCGGGACAAAGATTTGTTTCAAAAGCTTGCTGCACATTGCTATTAAGGCTTGTCTGCAGTCTTTCCTTTGGCTCTCCGGTGTTTGTACTATGCTTCGGGCCGTATTTAAGTTCCGCTCAAACGGGGGCCGTCAGATCGGGGGTTTGGGCAAAAATTTTTGATTTTCCCGAATTTGATGTATAATTGCACCGGAAAGAGGCTGATAAACATAGTTCTCCACAGACAGTTTTCCCATTTACCCGCCGATTTCATTCAACATAAATTCAAACATTTTTTCAGATTTCAAGCTTGTTCACTCCACGTCGTGACTAACATCAAGATTTTTTTATGTACGATATTCTCCAACTGAACGACATGCTCGTTCCTGAACTGCTGGACATAGCAGAGCAACTTAAAATACCCAATGCTAAGAAACTCGCCAAGCAGGATTTAGTGTATAAAATTCTTGACAGCCAGGCTATTGCCGGGGCCAAAGGAGCTAAACCTGCCGACGACGGCAAACGTAAACGCATTATTAAAACCAATACCAGCACCGGCGGCAGCGAAGAAGCCGTGGTAGAAAGCGGTGATGAAGAAAAACCAATTATTAAAAAACCAATTATGGCTATTAAAAAAGATGACAAAGCTCCCATTAAAAGAGCCCGGAAAAAACCAGATGAAAAAGAAGCCGAGGTTGCTGTAGAGAATACGGCAGAAGCACAACCTGCCGCACCAACTGCTGAACAGGAAAATGGAAATAAAGCCGAGAGCCAACTAGCCCAGGTTTTTGCTAATGATGGCAATCAGCAGTCGCCAGAAAATCCATCGGGTGCCGGACAAAATAAATTTTATCCTACCCGCCGTGACCAGCAACAGCAATTCAATGTGGAGTTTGATGGTGTGATACTCGGTGAAGGTGTGCTGGAAATGATGCCGGATGGCTATGGTTTCCTACGTTCTTCTGATTATAACTATCTATCATCCCCCGATGATGTATATGTATCACCCTCACAAATAAAATTGTTTGGATTGAAAACAGGCGATACGGTTCATGGAGCTGTTCGTCCGCCAAAAGAAGGGGAGAAATATTTTGCTTTATTAAAAGTAGATACCATCAATGGCAAAAGCCCTGAAGAAGTAAGAGACCGTGTGCCGTTTGATTACCTGACCCCGTTGTTTCCATTTGAGAAACTGAATTTGTTTACCACACCTTCTGATTATTCTACCCGCATCATGGACCTGTTTACCCCAATTGGCAAAGGCCAGCGGGGATTGATAGTAGCACAACCAAAAACCGGTAAGACGATGCTGTTGAAAGCAGTGGCCAATGCTATTGCTGCTAATCATCCGGAATGTTACCTGATGGTGGTGCTGGTGGATGAACGTCCGGAAGAGGTGACCGATATGGAACGTAGTATTAAAGGCGAAGTAATTGCTTCCACGTTTGATGAACCGGCTGAAAAACATGTGAAGGTTTCTACCATTGCTTTACAAAAAGCAAAACGTTTGGTGGAGTGTGGTCATGATGTGGTTATCTTATTAGACTCTATCACCCGTTTGGCAAGGGCACATAATACAGTGGCTCCTTCATCAGGTAAAGTTTTATCTGGTGGTGTGGAAGCAAATGCGATGCAAAAACCAAAACAGTTTTTTGGTGCCGCCAGAAAAATTGAGAACGGTGGCTCATTAACTATCATTGCTACGGCTCTCGTTGATACCGGCAGCAAAATGGACGAGGTAATCTTTGAAGAATTTAAAGGAACCGGTAACATGGAATTGCAACTGGAACGTCGTTTGTCTAACAAACGTATCTATCCGGCTATTGACCTAGTGGCTTCATCCACAAGAAGGGATGATTTATTACTTGACAAAGATGTGCTGCAGAGAATGAACTTGCTCCGTGTTTTCCTTACTGATATGAATGCGGAAGAAGCGATGAGAGAATTACAAAACCGGATGAAGGGAACAAAGAGCAACGAAGAGTTTTTGGCGAGTATGAACCGATAATGCCCCATCCCCTAAAGGGGAGTAAAATACAAGCCACCGAAAGTTCGGTGGCTTTTTTTGTCCTCAAATGGAACTAATTTCACAAAAAAGACAAATACAATTTGGCCACAGATGAACACGGATAAACACATCATGACCACACTCCACCAAACGTTTTGCTTTTTGTAAAGCAATGGTAGAAACCTTCACATGTTTTTCAGCCGG
>JANNCC010000035.1:0-13423 GCA_031386125.1 Chitinophagaceae bacterium | reverse complement strand
ATTTCAACGAAGCTATTTTGCCTGCCGGAATTTTCAGTCGTACAGGCGACATTTAAACAATTATCGTTTCAGAAATCTGTTCTTTAACAATTTGTCCATCACTTCATCCTTCTGGTTCCGGCTGATGGGGATATGTTGCTGGCCGATGCGTATATCATTGCCTTCAATAGTATCAATTTTTGAAGCTGCCACGATATATGATTTATGCACTTTTAAAAACTTATCCGGCGGCAAATAATCTTCTACTGATTTAAAAGTGAGATAGCTCATATATTTATTTGCCGGAGTATGAATGGTAACATAATTCTGTAAAGCTTCCACATACAATACATCGTCAAATAATATCTTTACCAGTTTGTTATCGGCCTTGATAAAAAAGTAATCGGAAGAAGCTACTTCTTTATTATTAGTATCCCGTACTTCATAAAATTCTTTTGCTTTCAGTACTGCTTTAAAAAACCGGTCAAAGGATATTGGCTTAACTAAATAATCAAGGGCATTTACTTCAAATCCATCCAGGGCATATTGCGGATACGCTGTTGTAAAAATCACAGGTGGTGCATGCTGTAAGGTTTTAAAAAAATCAAGCCCAGTTATCTTCGGCATCTGTATATCCAGGAAAAGCAATTGTACTTCTCCCCTGCTGATTAATTCTTCGGCTCTTAATGGGTTGTCAAATTCACCAATACAATTCAAAAAATCAACATCTGCAATGTATTCTTTGAGACCTTTCCTAGCCAATGGCTCATCGTCAATAATAATGCAGCTGATACTCATGATAACTGAAGATTTAATTGTACCATAAAAGTATTTTCTGAACTGTCAATTTTTATCTCATGCCTCCCGGGATATAACAGCTCCAGTCTCCTTTTAACATTATTCAGGCCAATACCACCCGGCTGCTCGGTTGTTGGCTGTAGTTCTTTAGAATTATAAACAGAAAAAACGAAATTGCTGTTTACCAGGAACATATCAACTTTTACGAAGTTCGACTTATCGCTAAAATGGGAAATATGCTTAAAAGCATTTTCTACAAACGGCAGCAGCAGCAATGGTTCAATAGAAAACCCTTTTACATCCGGTGCACAGTTAAATTGAACAGCATATTTCTCATCCTTTCTCAGTTGCTGCAGATCCATATAATCCTTCAGGTAGTGTATCTCTTTTTCAATCGGGATTTTATCGTCATTCACCTCGTACAACTGGTAACGTAGCATCGCTGAAAACTTATGCAATGCCCCTCTTGCTTCAGCATTGTCTTTATTGATAAGAAAGTAAACCGAGTTCAGCGAATTAAATACAAAGTGCGGATTGATCTGTGACTTTAAAAAATTCAGTTCGGCCTCCGCCTTTTCTTTTGCGGTTTCCACCATACGTTTTTGCAGCTCTCCATAGTCAAGCATCAACTTAACTGCAGCCCCGGCAATAACAAGAAAGAAATGAGGTATTATGTTATTGTATAAACTTTTCTTCAGATTTACAGACCAGTTGATTAATTCCGGGTTATTAAGCAGCCTGCCAAGTATATTCATTTTAATCACACTGCTGCAAAATATCATTACCACGAAGATGACGGCAAACCCTACATATTGTTTTTTATACAATAATTTAGGAATGAGTAAATAATTGGTGACGTAAATCATCAACGCCAGCTCGGCCACTTTTATAAAGGTTACAACAAAGGCTTTTCTTTCAGTTGAATAATCATCTACTCTCAGGAAAAACCATACGCCAAACAGTAGCATCCAGAAGAGAACATGATGAACCTTATATCTCAGTAATCCACGATTTTGCATAATTCAAAATAAAAGTACAAATAACCGCTGGCAAAACAGACTACACCAATGGTCGGCTTTACCTGATGATCTACTGGATTACCTTTCGTCAAGCAGTTAACACCTCAGGTGTAAACTATTTTAAAATAGCCAAAACAGTAACCCACCTTTGATAAAAGAACCTGTTATGAAGTATCTGTATTTCCTGCTGGCAACCTGTGCCATCTCTCTGTGTAGTTGTTCACAGAATAATACTAAAGCCAACACAAACAACAAGCCTTCAGCTAATGAGATAAAGGCAGGAGGCAGATGTGAGGATTGTGAAGCTATTTATAACAGTCCTGTTGCATTTGAACAATTAAACGAAACAGATACACTACCTGATTTTAATGAAACGGGAAAAAAAATTGAAATCAGCGGCACCATTTACCAAAGGGATGGAAAAACTCCTGCACAGAACATCGTACTTTATATTTATCACACTGATCAACAAGGTTTATATTCAAAAAAAGGAAAAGAGAAAGGAAAACATGGCTATATCCGTGGCTGGGTGAAAACAAATGCTACTGGTTTTTACAGATTTTATACATTGATTCCTGCCTCTTACCCGAACAGCAATAACCCTAAACATATTCATCCAATTATAAAAGAACCGGGCATAAGTGAGTACTGGATTGATGAATTTGTTTTTGATGACGATCCGCTTTTACCGGATAAAGAAAGAAACCGTACACAACCAGTTGGCGGCAGCGGTGTACTAAAAACAACGATGAAAGATGGTATGTTGCGGGCAATACGGAATATTACGCTGGGTTTGAATGTGAGTGATTATCCAACGCAATAAAAGAATTGAAGAAATAAATGCTTTATTGTACTTATTAACTGATATAAAAATCAGCCGTTGCTTTGAAATAAGATACACCCGAACCTCCCATGTTGGCGATCAAACCAGTAAGTTTAATACGCCATAATTTTGTGACTTTATCATAGGTTGTTTCAACTCTGCCTGAACTGACATCAATAAAAGCAACGCTTTCGCCAGACCGGAATGAGTATTTAGCACTCAGCTCATTCTTGTTATTAGCATCGTTTGAAATAGAATATTTTCCCTTTAAGCTGAGTTTTCTTGTACGAAAGAACATTGTCAAGAACTGACCTTTCTGCTCAATGACGATAGTATAATTGCCATTGTTTCGGTAGGTTTTGATAGATGCCGGTTGGTGCTCAATAAAATAATTATTCCCTGTTGCAGTATCTTTAATCGCCACAGGGCATCTTTTATAAGTCGTATCTCCTTCACGTTGAGAAAATGCAGAAGAAGAAAAAAGCAGGATGCTAATAAGGAAAATAATTTTCATTGCCAGTTATTTACAGGTAAAAAATACGAAATTTTATTAAAATACTTGAAAACGATTTGATTTTTAATCTGCCCCGGCCCTTTCTCCAAAAAGCAGACTGCCAATTCGCACCATATTACTGCCCTCTTCTACAGCTATTTTATAATCACTACTCATGCCCATGGAGATAATTTCGAGTTTCAAGTGTTGAGTTACGGGTTTGGCGTGGTGATTGAAAATTTTTTTTAGTTTTTTGAACTCTTGCCTGACCAGGTCTCTATTTTCTGTAAAACTTGCCATTCCCATCAATCCGCAAATTCTGATATTGGTCAATTTTAAATTATCTGATTGGCTGATTACTAATTCAAGCTCTTCTTCATCAAATCCAAACTTTGTCTCCTCTTGTGCTATATAAACTTGTAGTAGACAATCAATCACCCGTCCAATCTTTTCTGCCTGCTTATTGATTTCCTTCAGGAGTTTTAGACTGTCCATTCCATGAATCAGTTGCACAAAAGGGGCTATTAACTTTACTTTATTAGTTTGGAGATGGCCGATAAAATGCCAGCGGATATCTCCCGGCAATTGGTCAGCTTTTTCCACCAGCTCCTGCACATAGTTTTCTCCAAAATCTCTTTGCCCAAGGTTGTAGAGTTCAAGAATATCCTCCACTGGTTTGGTTTTTGAAACAGCAACAAGAATTACCTGGTTTGCATCAAGTTCCTTTTTGATTGTTTGGTATGCTTGTTTATTGATGGCCATATATTTTACAACTAAGAGTGCAAAGGTATTTTAGAAAACACCAAAGAAAAAGCCACCCCTGTTTGCAGATGATGGCTTTGCTTTTCTATTAACTTCAATTATTTCAAAATCGAACGGCTAATCACAATCCGTTGTACTTCGCTGGTGCCTTCATATATCTGCGTAATCTTGGCATCCCTCATCATTCTTTCTACATGATATTCTTTTACAAACCCATAGCCACCATGTATCTGCACTGCTTCCACGGTCGTCCACATAGCTGTTTCAGACGAATAAACTTTTGCCATAGAAGAGCTTACCGTGTAGTCCATCTTATTATCCTTCTCCCAGGCAGCTTTAAGACAAAGCAACCTTGATGCTTCAATCCTGGTTGCCATATCAGCTAACTTGAAAGCAATGATCTGGTGATTCATGATTTCTGTACCAAATGCTTTTCTCGTTTTAGAATATTCCCTGGCAAGTTCATAAGCACCGCTGGCAATACCAAGTGCCTGTGAAGCAATTCCGATTCTGCCGCCTGCCAGGGTCTTCATAGCGAACCTAAACCCAAAGCCATCTTCACCAATACGATTTGCCTTAGGCACTTTCACATCATTGAACATTACAGTATGTGTATCACTTCCACGAATACCCAATTTATTTTCTTTGGCAGCCACTACTACACCAGGCCAGTTCTTTTCCACTATTAAGCAGTTAATCCCTCTTGAACCTTTTGCAGGATCTGTTTGTGCCATCACTAAATAAACAGAAGAAGTGCCACCATTAGTTATCCAATTTTTTGTACCATTCAGCAGGTAATAATCACCCATATCTTCTGCTGTCGTTTTTTGTGATGTTGCATCGCTGCCTGCTTCAGGCTCACTCAGCATAAAAGCACCGATGTATAATTCTCCATCCTTTCGTCCTTGTGCTAACGGCATAAGATATTTTTGTTTTTGTTCCTCATTACCATACTCCTGCAATCCATAGCATACCAAACTGTTGTTGACACTCATCACCACACTTACACTAGCATCTATTTTACTTATTTCCTCTATCGCCAGCACATAGCTGACAGTATCCATACCAGCACCGCCATATTCAGGGTCCACCATCATACCCATAAAACCCAGCTCAGCCAGTTTCATTACTTGTTCCCGGGGAAACTGTTGTTTTTCATCTCTTTCAATGACACCCGGCAAGCATTCGTTTTTAGCAAAATCCCGGGCCGCCTTCTGAATCATCAGTTGTTCTTCATTCAGTTCGAATAACATAAAGCAAGTAATTTTAAAGTGGTACAAAGATAAGGGCAAAGCCACCCCCGAAAAGGACACCAATGATTTGCAACTAATCCTAAATAATTCGGGGACAAGTTTAAAAACTTACTTCAACAAGGCTTTAGGCTGTTATCTTTTTTGACCTAACTTTGCCATCGCAAACACAGGTTCATGAAAAAGATACATATTATTCTTCTTGTATTCATTGCAGGTACTATTGCATTATTGATTAGTTTACTTAATACAGGCTCTACCTACGAAACAATTGCTGAAGCCAAAGCCAAACCAGGAAAGTTTGTGCATGTAGCTGTTAAGTTGGATAAATCGAAGCCGGTAGAATACGATGCAAAAAAAGATGCCAATTACCTGAGTTTTCATGCCGTGGCAATGGACAGTTCGAATCAAACCATGAAAGTGGTATATCGTAACGGCGAAATCCCTAACCTGATGATCAGCGAAAGATTGGTATTAAAAGGGAAATATGAGAATGGCCATTTTGAATGCAAAGATGTGCAGACAAAATGCCCCTCGAAATACAAAGAAGAAATGAAGCCTACTGAAAAAAGCATAGGAACTACATCCGCTTCAAAACCGGCACCAACTAATTTTGAAGCCAACAAATAATAAACCCGAATGGACTACATCGGCGAGCATCTTTTACCCGGCCAGTTAGGACACTTTTTTATTGTACTCTCTTTAGTCGCATCGCTGATTGCAACATTCTCCTATTTCAAATCAGCCCAATCAAAGAACGATGCTGATGCAGCCCATTGGAAGAGATTGGCCCGTTATGCTTTCTTTACAGAAATAGTTTCTGTCTTTGCCATCTTCAGTATTTTATTTTACATCATTTCCAATCATCTGTTTGAATATAAATATGCCTGGCAACATAGCAGCCGTTCATTAGAAGTAAAATATCTCCTCGCCTGTTTCTGGGAAGGTCAGGAAGGAAGTTTTTTACTGTGGAGTGTGTGGCACTGTGTACTCGGGGCTATACTAATAAGAACAAGTAAAAAATGGGAAGCTCCGGTAATGACGGTGATAAGCTTTGCCCAGTTTTGCCTTGCCACCATGATTGCAGGCATTTATATTTTTGGCTGGAAGATGGGTTCTAACCCTTTTATTCTACTTAGAGATTCTGGTGTATTAGATAATGCACCGGCCCTGCATATGAATGGTGACATTACACAAGGCTTGCGGCAGGACTTTATGCTATCCATTAAAGATGGCAATGACCTGAACCCTTTGTTACAGAATTACTGGATGGTCATTCACCCGCCAGTATTGTTTATGGGCTTTGCCTCAACCATTGTTCCTTTTGCTTTTGCAATTGCGGGGCTATGGAAAAAGAAATTTGGCGAATGGACAAAACCCGGGTTGCCCTGGGCTTTATTCTCAGCCGCTATTCTCGGTGTTGGTATTATGATGGGTGCCATGTGGGCTTATGAGTCACTCACCTTTGGTGGCTACTGGGCCTGGGATCCGGTAGAAAACGCCTCCTTAGTGCCATGGTTGGTTTTAGTCGCTGGCGTTCATACTATACTCATTTATAAACACACAGGCCATTCATTAAGGGCAGCACATTTATTTTTTATCCTTGTGTTTGGGTTTATTCTTTATTCCACCTTTCTTACCCGGACAGGAATTTTAGGCGACACATCCGTTCATGCTTTTACTGGAGAGGGAAATACGCTTAAAGTCCACCTGTTGATAATGATGTCCTTTTTTCTGTTGCCTGCATTTACTCTTTTCTTCACCCGTTACCGTGAAATTCCTTCTATTCAAAAAGAAGAAAGCAGTTCGTCAAGGGAGTTCTGGATGTTTATCGGGTCATTGGTTTTCTTTTTATCGGCTCTTGTAATTATCGGAATAACTTCTATTCCTGTCTATAATAAAATATTGGGGACTAAAATGGCCCCGCCGGAAAAAGCAGAGTTTACTTATAACCAGATTCATGTTTTTGTAGCCATTATCATTGCAGTATTGACTGCTGTAACGCAATACCTGAAATACAAGGTGACCACCACTAAATATTTTCTGAAAAAAATACTACTGCCAGCAATTATTGCGGCTATCATTGCTTCGTTGATACTTGGTTTAGGGAATGTGAATTATAAAAAAGAAACGTACGGCTTTATGGCAGCCATCTGGATAGCTGTGGCTTGTAGTGTTTTTGCTATTGTAGCCAACGCAGCCTATATCTGGTTAGGGTTAAAAGGGAAATTGAAGCTGTCAGGCGGTTCAATTTCACATTTTGGCTTTGGGCTGGTGCTATTAGGAATTCTTATTTCTTCTTCGAAAAAAGAAGTGCTGTCAAATAACATCAATGGCATTCCTGCTCCGTTAGATAAAAACGAGGACCCAAGAGAGAATCTTACGCTGGTTAAAGGATTGACAGTTGATATGGGTAAATATTCATTGACCTATGAAGGAGATTCTTCTCATCCCAAGAAACAACTTTCCTTTTATAAAGTACGTTTTAAAAGTAAAGACGGGAAAGAAGAATTTGTACTTACTCCCAATTCATTTGTAAACTATAAAGGCAATGAAGGGCTGATGAGTAATCCCGATTCAAGGCATTACTGGAACCATGATGTGTTCACTTATATCACTTCAATATCTAATCCTGATAAACGACAGGACACCGCTTCTTTCAAACCGAATAGTATGAAAATGGGTGACTCTCTTTTTTATTCCAGCGGTTTTATCATTTTACAGGAAGTAAAAAAAGCTACTGATAGTTTGCCCGAAGAACTTTTTGGCAAAGACGGAAGTCTACATGAAGCCAGACTAAAAGTTTATTCCAAAACAGGCACTAGTTATTCTATCGCTCCGAAATTAGCTTTTGCTAAGGGTGGCGAACTGGCTTTGCCTGATACTGTTTTGGCGGAAAGTTTAATATTTCAATTGCAAAAAGTAAACCCGGATAATAGCATCGTACTTGGGGTAAAAGAATCAGGTGCTGTTATGGATTACATTACTATGAAAGCCTACAAATTCCCCTTCATTAACCTTTTGTGGGGAGGGGTACTCATCACAGCTATTGGCATCATCATCAGTATGGTACGCCGTATACAGTTAAACCGGAATGATTAAGAAAGCATCAGACCGCTTAGTTTAGTTATTCAAAATCAAAAGCCATTTTTAGCAGCCAGATGCATACAATTTTAGCTTTTCTGAAACAGCATCCGGTGTAGTTTTGTTGTCAGGTATAGAAAATGCGGAGTCTGTTTTATAATTTTACTGGTAATGTTTCATTCCGGGTCATACAATAAACGATTAGAGCTTCTGCTTCCCCTTCTGTTATTGATGGGCAATAATCTATTTGCGCAGATAGAACTGCCGCCCCCGGTGATAGATTCTAATGAATTGGCATTAAAGTACATGAAGGAGCAGCGAAAAAAATGGGGGCCAAATGACACTGTTTTAGTTCCTGCCATCTTTTACCAGAATGAAATTGTGAATTATAAAGAAGAGCCAATGGTTTGGATCTCTAAACTTTCCCCAGATAAACTGGCCAAGTTTATTGAAGATTGGACCAGGCTTCGCAATGCCGTTTATATCACTTATCCCTATGCCAGAATTGCCGGTGGCACTATTAATGATATTAATAAAAACTTAACCGGGGTAAGCGGTAAAAAAGAACGAAAGACATATATCAAAACAAGAGAAAAGGAATTGAAAAAAGAATTCAGCGACCCGCTTTCCAACCTTTCAGTGTACCAGGGAAAAATCCTGATGAAACTCATTAACCGGCAAACGGGTAATAATTGCTACGAAATAATCAAAGAATACAAAGGCGGATTAAATGCCCGTTTATATCAAACAGTAGCCTGGTTTGTTGGTGGTAACCTGAAACAGGATTGGGACATTGCAGAAAATAAAACAGACCGTCAGATTGAAAATATTGTGAAAGAGATCGATGGGGTATGGTATAATAATCCTTATCGCCGGTAATTTACTTTCTCTTAATTTTTTCCTTTTACTTTTGAATTTTAAATTTCTTTCATGAAGCTTGATATACTTGCCATTGGTGTTCACCCAGATGATGTGGAACTCGGTTGTTCAGGGACTCTTATCAACGAAATAAAGGCTGGGAAAAAAGCCGGTATTATTGACCTGACACAAGGTGAACTGGGCACAAGAGGAACCATTGAAACCCGTTACAACGAAGCTGCCAATGCTGCCATGATAATCGGCGTGCAGGCAAGAGAAAATTTAAAAATGAGAGATGGTTTCTTTGAAAATGACGAAGAGAATAAATTAAAACTCATTTCAGCCATCCGTAAATACCAACCCGATATTATTATCGGCAATGTGCTGCATGACCGGCATCCCGACCATGGCCGTGCCGGCAAAATGATTGGTGATTGTTGCTTTCTTTCAGGCCTTGCCAAAATAGAAACAAAAGATGCGGCTGGACAAGTACAGCAAAAATGGCGGCCATCTTATGTACTGCATTACATACAGGATTGGTATCATGAACCTGATTTATTAATTGATATCAGCGATGTGTTTGAACAACGGATGAAATCAATAGAAGCTTACTCTACTCAATTTCACACCACAGACGGAAGCACAGATGGGCCACAGACTTATATTTCCACCCCTGACTTTTTGGAAAGTGTGATTGCACGAGCAAGAATGTTTGGCAAACGTATTGGGGTGAAATATGCCGAAGGTTTTACCAGCGAAAAAAAGATTGGCATCCGTCATCTTGATGCATTGATACAGAACGAAACATAAACAGCTGTTAGTGTTTAGGTTTTCGCTAAAAGATTAAACAAAAACGTCGGTTATCCACATCAATACCTTACCGTAATTTTCACAACCTATATCGCATATTAAGTTTACCTTTGCCTTTCTGAAAAACAGTCTATGGCAAGTCCGAAATTTTCAACAGTATCACAATCTTTTCATGGCGAACTGAAGAAAAGAATCAGTGATTATTTTAAACAAGCTGGCAAGCCTTCTACCGGCAATTTTTCCCTTTATTTTAAAGCTATTGTACTGGTACTTAGCTTCGTAGCAGTTTACGTTCACCTTGTATTTTATACTCCTGCTACCTGGCTGGCCATTACAGAATGTATCGTTCTTGGAGGTTTAACAGCAGCCATTGGTTTTAATGTCATGCATGACGGTCTGCACGGTAGTTTTAGCCGATATAAATGGGTAAACGAACTGGCAGGATTATCATTAAATTTTCTCGGTGCTAATAATTTTATGTGGCGTTCAAAACATAATATCATCCATCACACTTACACAAATATTGAAGGCATTGATGATGATATTGAGGCCAAGCCCTTGCTCCGTCTTTGCGAAACACAAAAACATTATAAGATACACCGGTTTCAGCATTGGTATTTCTGGTTAGCTTATTCTTTGCTTTATATCTGGTGGGTTTTCTTTACTGACTATAAAAAATATTTCCTCGGAAGAATTGGCCCTACATCGCTAACTAAAATGAGCATCGGCGACCATTTCTCTTTCTGGGGTTTTAAATTGTTGCATGCCTTTATTTTTATGGCAGTGCCTATCTACACATTAGGTTTTTCAACTTGGGTGATAGGCTTTTTAATTTATGGCATGTTTACAGGTGTTGTTTTAAGTATTGTTTTTCAATTGGCACATACAGTAGAAGAAACACATTTTCCACAGGCTGATGAAACGACTGGAAAAATGGAAGACGAATGGGCCTTACACCAGTTAAAGACCACTGCTAATTTTGCTACCCGCAACCGGTTAATTTCCTGGTGGGTAGGTGGATTAAACTTCCAGGTAGAACATCACCTCTTTCCAAGAATATCTCATGTACACTATCCTGCCATCAGCAAGATAATCAAGAAGGCCTGCCAGGAT
The DNA here is from genome assembly GCA_031386125.1 of Chitinophagaceae bacterium. Taxonomy (GTDB): domain Bacteria; phylum Bacteroidota; class Bacteroidia; order Chitinophagales; family Chitinophagaceae; genus JJ008. Next base: position 2,434 of record JANNCC010000035.1, on the reverse strand, counting down.
TTTGGGATGCCGTATATTGAATATCCTAAAATGAGATTAGCCTTAGCTTCTCATATAACACACCTTAAAAACCTGAGCCGGAAATAATATACAGCTTACAGAAATAATTAAGGGGAGTCAATGCTGACTCCTTTTTTATTGCTTACCAGTAAGGTTTATCCCCTAAAAGCCAGAGTCTTTTTGCACAAATTACTTTATCATTTTGCTGCTACGGGAAAGCCCTTTAATTTGCACCGCTTTTAAAGCCGCCCACAATATGGTTGATCTCTCAAATTATGACCCTAACAGAGTCAGTAATCCGAACAATAATATTTTTGGCTTACCGACTAATGAAGAAGATGCCCGGTTAATAATAGTACCCATCCCCTGGGAAGTAACAGTTAGCTATGGAGCCGGAACGGCCCGTGCCCCAGAAGCAATTTTCAGGGCAAGTATGCAGGTTGATCTTTTTGACCCCGAATTTCCAGATGTCTGGAAACAAGGGTTTTATATGCGGCCCACCGACCGTAAGGTTTTAATGAAGAGTGATTACCTGCGCAAGGAAGCGGAGCTATATATTGATTATATCTCCAAAGGGGAAGAAGTAGCTGCCAACCAATTTATGTGCAAAACACTGAAAGAAGTAAATGAAGGCGGCAACTTTCTGAACGACTGGGTATATGACCAGACAAAAGTATTATTGGAGAAAAATAAATTAGTAGGCCTTGTTGGCGGTGATCACAGCGGCCCTCTTGGTTTTTTTAAAGCCATTGCAGAAAAACATGGAGAGTTTGGTATTCTTCAAATAGATGCGCATTGTGATTTGCGGTCTGCCTATGAAGCATTTAATTATTCACATGCCAGCATTATGTTTAATGCGTTGGAAGAAATCCCTCAAATAGAAAGGCTGGTGCAGGTAGGCATAAGAGACTTTGGCGGCGATGAATGGGAATATATAAAGAACAGCAATTTCCGTGTTATTGCATATTTTGATAAAGAAATAAGGAATCGCCAGTATGAAGGGCAAACATGGAAACAAATAGCTGAAGAAATTGTAAGCCGGCTGCCGCAGAAAATTTTTATCAGTTTTGATATTGACGGGCTCGACAGAAAACTATGTCCCTTCACCGGCACACCGGTGCCAGGTGGATTTGAACTGGAGCAGATTTTCTACCTGTTCAGCAAAGTTTTAGAAAGCGGTAAAACTATTATTGGTTTCGATCTGAATGAAGTAGGTATCGGCGGTGATACTGACTGGGATGCCAATGTAGGTGCAAGGGTGTTGTATAAGTTGTGTAATTTATTAGTGACAAGTAATAGTTGAGATGCAACAGACTTATAAATTTATAATTAAGGATAAAAAATATGAGAGTTATAAAAAATTTGCTTCTTTTTTATTCCTTATAAATGCAATAGCTTTTATCATTTTTGCTCTCACATCCATTTCGATTTCAAATCAAGTAATACTTTTTACCTCCTCGTTTATACTTATTGCCTATTCAGTTTATAACTGGTCGTATAAAAAAAAGAAAGAAAAATCATACATCACAGCATACTTGCTGATTGCAGTCATTTGGGTTTCAGATACATCATTCTGGTATTTTTCAATATTTTTATTGCTGTTACTTGCTTTACAATTCCGGATGGAGTCAGACTTTACAATTTCTGTTTCAGTTCAAAATATTATTATTAATGGTTTCATAAATAAACATTACCTGTGGTCAGATTTTAGTAATATAGTCCTTAAAGATGATCTGCTGACACTTGACTTTACGACTAATAAAGTATTGCAGGTTGAGCCAGACTGGAACATGTCTGTTGCTGAGGATGGATTTGAACCTTGGGAAGTTGGAGAAGGTTATCCTGAAACAGAACAGGAATTTAACGACTTTTGCAGGCAACAACTGAATAAATGAGTTTACAACAATCTCCATACATTCTATACTCTGACGGGAAAGGGAAAATTTTTGAAGACATATCATTATATGTAACCGGCAGAACTGGTTGGGATGCAATGCCCGTTCCGGAAAATGAGTGGATAGAATTGCCCGCTGGCGGCTCTTTGTATGAATTACCGGGCCGCCGTGGTATTGGCATTGATGTGAAAACAGGTGAAATGAGATTATGTGAAAAAGGATGGGCTGTTGCTGCTTTCATTCCTCCTGCACATACTGGCTTTTATCTTGCTGCGTACGAGTCAGAGAAAGATGCTCCTATCCTTCCGTTGTTTTGTTATACTGCTGCCGGTTGGTTGAATGAAAAATTCTATGTGCCTGCTACAAGAGTGGAACCAGATATTCGTCAGGATTGTGATGGCTACGATCAGGAAAAAGTAAAAGCAGGTGTTCTTGAATTACAAAAACATTATCCGCATAACAGGTTGGTAACTCATCTTACTAATAATTGTGCGTTGACCTATCAATGTCCTGCCGCCAGAAATTTTTCATTGGGAAGA
>JANNCC010000021.1:0-39980 GCA_031386125.1 Chitinophagaceae bacterium | reverse complement strand
ATTTCAAAATACACCAGCGACTTCCACCCCATCCTTCCTACTTGCTTCAGGTTGGCATGGCTGGCAATACCCACCACTAATGTGGCGAATAGCAACGGAGCTACAATTGTTTTTACTAATCGCAGGAATATTTTACTGAGAAAAGAAAGTTGTTGGGAAAAGTCTTTAAAATCAACACCAATTTCTATACCGATAGCCATAGAAACCAAAATCCAAGTAGTAAGTGATTTTTTATAAACAGCAAACAGTACAAGGCTGGCTACAAATATCCACCGCATTGTCATCAATGCCGTGTCAGAAAAAATTGCCCACTTTTGCCCATGTATAAAATGGATAACAGCAACAACTGTAAAAAGCACAAGGGCAAGCAGTCCGGCTTTTCTTTTATTCATAATAAATGCGGTAAGCTTTCAAAACTAAAGGTTTACAGTCAATCCCGGAAATCTCTTAAGCCTAAGCCGTTTATAATTCTTTTTGAGTCCTTTTGCCGGAAATCTGTATTTTCCCATTCGCTTAAAAAGACTGCCCCTCCAAAACCAACACTATGGCTGAACAACAAACGGGATTTAAACCAACGCTTGGGTTATTTGACGCAACAATGATTGTGGCAGGTTCCATGATAGGCTCAGGTATTTTTATCGTTAGTGCAGATATAACAAGAAATGTGGGCAGTGCCGGCTGGCTGATAGCGGTGTGGCTGATTACTGGTTTTATGACATTGACCGCAGCCCTGAGTTATGGCGAATTAAGCTCCATGTATCCCAAAGCCGGGGGGCAATATGTTTACCTGAAAGAGGATTTTAACCCCTTAGCCGGATTTTTATATGGCTGGAGTTTTTTTGCAGTAATACAAACAGCAACCATTGCAGCAGTTGGAGTTGCCTTCAGTAAATTTTTAGCTTATTTAGTTCCCTCCTTAGGCCCGGAAAACATATTGGGTGATTTAGGTTTTATAAAAATTAATGCAGGACAGTTAGTTTCCATTGCGCTGATTATTTTTCTCACCTATATAAATACGAAAGGTGTTAAAGGTGGGAAAACGATACAAACAACTTTTACCGTTGTAAAATTATTGTCGCTTTTTGGACTAATAGCTTTTGGCTTTTTACTGGCATCAAAGCCCGGCGTATGGAATGCCAACTGGGCTGATGCCTGGAATATGCAATCCCGTAATGCGGAAGGAATAATAATTGGCGGTGTAACTGGCAGTGCCATACTGGGTGCTATTGCTGCATCCATGGTTGGATCTATTTTCAGCAGCGATGCATGGAATAATGTAACCTTTATTGCAGGTGAAGTAAAAAATCCGAAACGCAATATCGGGTTGAGTTTGTTTATGGGCACCCTGATAGTAACTATCATATACGTATCAGCAAACCTTATGTACCTCAATGTGCTGCCACTAAATGAAATTGCATCTGCTCCGCAGGATCGGGTAGCTGTTTCAGCAAGCAAGGCTATTTTTGGAGACATTGGTACGTATGTAATTGCAGTGATGATAATGATTTCCACTTTTGGATGTAACAATGGATTGATACTGGCAGGTGCAAGGGTTTATAATGCTATGGCAAAGGATGGATTATTTTTCAAGCAGGCTGGTCAGTTGAATAAACATAATGTCCCTGAGTTTGCGTTGTGGGTGCAATGTATCGTGGCGTCGCTTTTATGCCTTAGTGGTAAGTATGGCGATTTGCTGGATATGATTTCATTTGTAGTAGTAATGTTCTATGCACTGACCATTCTTGGAATTTTTATTCTAAGAAAAAATAAACCTGAATTAGAAAGACCTTATAAAGCATTTGGCTATCCGGTATTACCAGCTATTTATATATTGATGGCCATTGCCTTTTGCATTTTGCTTATCTGGTATAAACCTGTTTATGCAGGTTGGGGATTAGGCATTGTGCTGGCAGGTATTCCTTTGTACTATTTTGCCGTATCAAGGCAGAAAGCCGCAAAAGAATAAAACTTAGTTTGTTATCCTTAACTTAGTCACTTAATAAAAACCAACATATGAGTTTATTTGTCAGAAAACCGATGGATGTTTTAATGAATGAAGCAGCCGAAACCGGAACACATACACTGAAAAAGACATTGGGAGCCAGGGGTTTGATTGCTCTCGGAATCGGTGCCATCATTGGTGCTGGTTTATTTTCTATTACAGGTATGGCTGCAGCCAACCACGCAGGCCCTGCAATTACTTTATCATTTGTTGTAGCAGGCTTGGGTTGTTTGTTTGCAGGTCTTTGCTATGCAGAGTTTGCATCCATGATTCCTGTAGCAGGAAGTGCTTATACATATTCTTATGCAACGATGGGTGAGTTTATGGCCTGGATCATTGGTTGGGATCTTGTGCTGGAATATGCGGTAGGTGCCGCAACGGTTGGTATAAGTTGGAGCCGTTATCTCGTCAGGTTTCTCGAAGGGTTTAACATTACACTGCCCACAGAATTAACCGCAGGTCCATGGAGTGGAGGTATCATTAACCTCCCTGCCGTATTTATTATTGTGCTCATGAGTTTACTATTGATTAAGGGAACAAAAGAAAGTGCTTTTGTCAATAGTATCATCGTAGTTGTGAAAATAGCAGTAGTACTTACTTTCATCATCCTTGGATGGCAGTATATAAATAATTCAAACTACGATCCGTACATTCCTGATAATACCGGCAAGTTTGGCGACTTTGGATTTAGCGGCATAATTCGAGCGGCCGCCATTGTCTTTTTCGCTTACATCGGCTTCGATGCGGTGAGTACGGCCGCACAGGAAGCCAAGAATCCCAAACGGGATATGCCAATTGGTATTTTAGGTTCTCTGCTTATCTGTACTATATTATATATACTCTTTGCACATGTGATGACGGGTGTTACCAGTTATACAACATTTGCGGGCAAAGATGGTATTGCCCCTGTTGCTGTAGCCATTGACCACATGGGAACAGCTGATGCAGCAGGTGTTATAAAACCAGATTATCCCTGGCTGAACCGTGCCATTGTGGTAGCTATCCTCTTTGGATATGCATCGGTGATATTAGTGATGTTGATGGGACAGAGCCGTGTATTCTTCAGTATGAGTAAAGATGGTTTAATTCCTAAAATTTTCTCTTCTGTAAATCCGAAGACACAGACACCTGCAAAGAACAATATGTTGTTTATGCTTTTTGTGAGTGCATTTGCAGCATTCGTTCCGGCGGATATAGTAGGAGAAATGACAAGTATCGGAACCTTGTTTGCCTTCATTCTAGTATGTATCGGTGTGTGGGTGATGCGTAAGAAAATGCCGAACCTGCCGAGAGCATTTAAAACGCCGATGGTTCCGTTGGTTCCTATTTTAGGTATCGCCACCTGTTTATTCATGATGGTCTTCCTGCCAATGGATACATGGATACGTTTATTGGTGTGGATGCTGATTGGACTTGATATTTATCTGGTATATGGTGCTAAAAATAGCCATCTGGGTAATGGAAGCAGCAGCAGAAAAGGAATGAAGATGGCAAGGATTACCGGTATAGCACTGGCTGGTCTTTTAGCTATAGTTGGCTTCTTGCATCAAAAATCAGTAGGCTTCGAGGCAGACAGAACTTTACTTTATATCTCTCTAGGTTTTGCCGTTATTCATGCAGGCCTTTATGCCAGCAAGTTGGGCAGAGCAGAAGATAAAAGCTGATAAACAGTCAAATGATTGATAAAACCGTTCCGTTCTTTTTAAGGGCGAGACGGTTTTTCGTTTACTGCCATTGCCTTAAATTTGCAACCCGATTTGACTTATCTCACTTAACGAAACAATACCATGGGAAGAATTTTTGAAGTACGTAAATCCTCGATGTTTGCCCGTTGGGATAAAATGGCAAAGAATTTTACCCGTATCGGTAAAGAGATAATTATTGCTGTAAAAGCCGGTGGTCCCGATCCTAAGGATAATGCTGCCCTTCGCCGTTGTTTTCAAAATGCCCGCAGTGTGGGTATGCCGAAGGACCGTGTAGAAGCTGCCATAAAAAGAGCACAGGGAAAAGAACTGGTAAACTATGATGAGATTCTATATGAAGGATATGCACCGCATGGTGTAGCCATTCTTGTGGAAACCGCTACCGACAACCATGTAAGAACTGTAGCAAATGTAAAGTCCTGCTTTACCAAAGGACATGGCACATTAGGTAATAGCGGTAGTGTGTCTTTTCAATTTAACAAAATGGGTGTGTTCAAATTAAAGCCTGAAGGATTAAATCCAGAAGATATGGAACTGGAGCTGATTGATTTTGGTTTGGAAGAACTCGGAGAAGGAACCGGTGAAAATGGTGAAGACATATTAGTTGTTCGTTGCGGCTTTACCGATTTTGGCAACATGCAAAAAGCTTTAGAAGATAAAGGCATTGTTCCTATTACTGCTGAACTGGAATGGATACCTGCCGTTACTGTTCCTCTTACTGATGAACAAGCGGCTGATGTAAGTAAGCTGATTGATAAGTTAGAGCAGGATGAAGATGTGCAAAAAGTGTTTCATAATATGGGGTAAGAAGACATTTGGAAACAAACTTTTTTTACAAATGGATGACGTTCAACTTTATTCTCAATACTTTTTTATTGGAATTGCTTTCCCTATTTTTACCGCCCAAATAATCCCACCCACTACGAAGCAGCATATTAAAAATAGAAATTGTCATTTGCTTAACAAAACTGCATATTTTTAATTTTAAGATTCAGAATATCAACGATGAAAAATCAGGATTATCAAATGTTTTGTAACAGGTATCGTTGAGCCATTTTTTTAACCACCAAAATTAAACACATGAGAAAACAGTTCCTCTTGTTGTCAGTTCTTATGCTTTGCAGTGTTATCATTTTTGCACAGCGAACCATTACCGGTAAGGTAATTGATGATAAAGGCAACCCTGTTGCCAATGTTTCTGTAATTGTAAAAGGAACAGCTATTGGAATTTCTTCTGGTTCTGATGGAAGCTATTCGATTCAGCTTCCTGCAAACGGAAAAGTTCTTGTATTTAGTTCTGTAGATATGGAATCACTGGAAGTCGCAGTTGGAAACCAGTCACAAATTAATCCAACACTGAAATCAGCTGACAAGTCACTGGAAGAAGTCGTGGTAACTGGTTATCAAACCATAAGAAAGAAAGATGTAACAGCAGCTATCTCCCAAATAAAAGGCTCTGATATCGATCTTCTGCCTATTCCAAACTTTGCACAAGCTATTCAGGGCCGTGCTGCGGGAGTAATAGTATCAGCAGCTAATGGTGTGCCGGGTGGGTCATTAAGTGTAATTATAAGGGGAGTTGGTTCTATCAATGCTGGTAGCACCCCTTTGTATGTTGTAGATGGCATCCAGTTAAATACTGGCACCGGTTCAATAAATACACAGAATAATCCTTTGAATTTTTTAAACCCTGACGATATTGAATCTATCGAGGTACTAAAAGATGCTGCCGCCGCTTCTATTTATGGAGCAAGAGCTGGTAATGGAGTAATACTAGTTACAACTAAAAAAGGAAGAATAGGTAAACCCAAGTTTACATTTAATTCATACATTGGAAAATCATCTCCTTTACAAAAAGTAGATATTTTATCTACCCAGGTATGGCTGCAATTAAGAACTGAAGCTTTAGTAAATTCCGGTGTCTCGCTTGCAAGTGCTCAGGCAACAGCTTTATCAAATCTTGGCCTGCCATCTACTACAACACAGGACAAAATAGATAGCCTGCCAACCTATAGCTGGCAGGATGAAACTTTTGGAAAAGGAACCATATTCAATGCTGAAATGTCTGTACAGGGAGGTTCACAAAATGTGAACTATTACCTCTCAGGTTCCTATTCCAAGCAAACCGCTTTCATCGCACCTACAGATTTTCAACGAGGTGCACTACTTTCTAAAATCAGTTTGAAAGTAAATGATAAAATAACTATTGATAATTCTTTAAGTATAAGTACAGTTTCGCAAAATGCGCCGTATAGTATCGGGAATACCGGGTTTGGAAATCCTGCGTATGCTTCTGCAATGATTTTACCAATCAACCCGATTTATAATCCTGACGGCACTTATTTTGGATTACCCGGATCGGGCCAGAATATGGTGGGCACATTTAATCATAATGTGAAAGCAGTTGGTAACTTTGTAAAATATTTTACCAGAACTAACCAATTTATTGGCAGTGCATCTATAACCATCAAGCCAATTCAAAGCCTGACATTAAAATCATTGATTGGTATTGATTACCGCCTAACACAGGATCACCGCTATCAGGATCCCCGTGTAAATGATGGTTTTGCTGTATTAGGCCGTTTATCTGATCAAAGTGATTGGAACACCAATCTCATTTCTACTACTACTGCAGCATTTAATAAAACAATTAAAGAAACACATAATATTAATGCATTAGCTGGTATTGAATACCGTCGTGACCAGAACCAATGGTTCCAGGCAGATGGACAGGGTTTCCCTTCCTATCAACTTCAATATTTAAGTGCCGCTTCTACCCCGGTTGGTGTTTCCGGCCAATGGACGGCCAGCGCAACATTTTCACAGTTTGGGAAATTGGGCTATTCCTACAAAAGCCGGTATGTATTTAATTATACATTTCGTCGTGATGGTTCCAGCAGGTTTGGTGCTAATAATGTATATGGAACATTTCAATCGGCACAGTTTGCCTGGAATGCAAAAGAAGAACCTTTCCTGAAAAAAATAAAAGCTATTTCTGATCTTAAAATCAGGTATTCATTCGGACAAGCAGGAAACGATCAGATAGGTAATGTGCTTTATGCCCAACTTTATAGTGCATCCAGGTTATATGGAAATGGCTCTGGTATCTTTCCGAGTCAGTTAGGTAACCCTGATCTGACCTGGGAAAACAGGGAAGAGAGTAACCTGGGAATGGATATTTCTTTTTTCAAAAACCGGGTTTCATTAACTGTTGATGTTTATAAGCGTATCAATAAAGATTTATTGCTGAGCAGATCCTTATATGCTACTACAGGATTTACAAGCATTACTCAGAACCTTGGAAAAATGCAGAATACCGGGTTGGAACTATTACTGTCAGTTACCCCATTTAATGGTAAGCTTAAATGGACAAGCACATTTAATATAGCCTTTCAGAAAAATAAATTGCTTGAACTGTACGATGGTTTAACAGCTTTACCTTCTGATGCAACAATCCGTGTAGGGTCACCTATTGGTTCATTCTTTACTTCTGAATGGGCGGGAGTAAATCCGGCAACCGGCAGAGGCATGTGGTATGATATTAATGGAAACATTACTTATAATCCGACTGCAGCGGACAGGAAAGTTATCGGTGATATTTATCCTGATAAATTTGGTGGATGGAATAATACAATTTCATATAAAGGATTCTCATTGGATGCATTTTTCCAGTATGAATTCGGACGGATCCGCCTGGATGGCCAATATCAGCAAATGATGCGGATGGCAGGTGCAACGGTTAATACATTGGCCTATGGTTATTCTAGCCGATGGACAAAACCGGGTGACATAGTACCTACACCCAGGACCTTTAATGGATTAGCAGATTTTAATAGTGTTGGCTGGGGAACCGGTACCCGTTATTTATTTAAGACGGATTACATCCGTTTAAAACAAGTGACATTGGCTTACGATGTGGTATCCAAGTTTATTAAGAAATTTAATCTGGAAGGAGCAAGAGTCTATGTTCAGGGAATTAATTTATGGACCGCATCAAAATGGCCAAGTTATGATCCTGAATTTACCGGCGATAATTTTGGAATCATTCCGCAGTCAAAAAATATCACCATTGGATTACAGGTTAAGTTTTAATTCAAATTGAAAAATGATTAACATGAAAAAAATAAATCATAAAATATTATTACCGGCACTTGTTGCAGCGTTTTTGATGACTGCCTGTAAAAAGCAGTTGACTATTCCATCCAGAAATTCACTGGATGCCTCTGTAGCCCTGACCACAAAAAGTGGTATAGAGAATTCAATCAACTCTATTTATTCCATACTGAAACGGGAAAGTTTTTATGGCCGGGATTTGTTTTCAGTAACTGATGCTATGGCAGATATAACTTTTGCCAATGGACGTTCCAGCAGGTTGTTAGGTGAAAACAGGAACACATCTGGTGCTAATGTCATAATCTGGGCAGGATCTTATGGAGCCATTAATGAAATCAACCTTACCTTGGCGGCTTTTCCTGCCATTGGAGATGCAACAGCAGCCGAAAAAACAAGATGGGAAGGTGAGCTTAAGTTCTTAAGGGCTTTTTATCTGTTTGACCTCGTTAGAAATTATGCATACATCCCTACTTATGTTGCTCCCGGTCAGGACAAAGGTGGAGTGGTCATTAATCTGCAGGGTTTTAATACTGCTGCAGGAGCAGCGAATTTTTTTCCATCCAGAGCAAGCATTACCGCTTGCTATGCACAGGTGATGACTGATCTATACAGTTCAATGTCTTTGCTTTCAAACTCAAACAGGGGGAGAAATTATGCAAGCAAGCATGCTGCATTGGCTTTAGGCTCCCGTATTAATTTGTATGCTGGTAATTGGGCCCGGGCTGACTCATTTGCTACTGCCGCTATTTCACTTTCTGGTGGTATTGGCACCATGACTAATACCGGAAACTATGTAAGTGGCTGGAGAGCTGCTGATCATCCAGAAGGTATTTTCCAGGTGTGGTACGCAACATTGGGTGAAAACCTTGGAGTAAACACTTCATTAGCCGCAACACATACTACTTTATCTGCAACAGGTGCTTTTAATGGAGTTAGACAAGGACAGGGTGACCTTATGCCCAATGCATTTTTGTTAACGCAATTAGGAATTACCGGCTTCCCGGCAAACCTTGCACAATCACCACCACCTCCTGCACTAACTTATGGCCCGGATATCAGAAACAGGTTATTTGAATGGGGTGTTAATGCATCGGGTCATTATGTTGAGTGTACAAAATGGATGGGCAAAAATGGTGGGCCAAACTGGGATAATACAGTTGTTCTCCGCTGGCCTGAGTTATATTTAAACAGAGCCGAAGCCCGGTATCAAATGGCGGATGAGCCAGGTGCCTTAGCTGATTTGAATGTAATACGGACTGCAAGAATTACCGGATTTGTTGCACCGGGTACATTAACTGGTTCTGCATTATTAGCAGAAATACTAAGACAAAGAATGCTTGAGTTTGCCTTTGAAGGACATCGTTTCTATGATTTGAAAAGATATGGCACTACTATAACCAAAGTTAATCCGGTGGTGAATCTTCCGGCTACTGATTTCAGGTTATTACCAAGAATACCCCAAAGCGAAGTGGATGGTAATCCAAACATGGTTCAGAATTTTGGTTATTAATTAATAAAAAAAAATACAATGAAGAAAAACAAAATATATGTATTGACAGGAATTATAAGTCTGTTGACTTTTTCATCCTGCATCAAACAAATAGACAAAAAATTTTCTGGGAATACTGTAGTCGAACTGGATGCTGCTCCATTAAATTCATTAACATCCGGGCAATTATTTACCATTTTCAACAGAATTCCACCTCATGGAATTCCGGTATCTACAACAAGAGATTCCACCTCCAGAAGATTTTCAGGTGTAATCAGGCTCAGGGTGAACCTTGTAGGACCGCAATCAGATCAAAGTCAGACAATCGGGTATAAGATTTTCCCCAGCCCGGTAACAACGTTTGCATATCCAGCAACGCTGACAGCAGCACAGGCGCCACCAACAGGGCAAACACCTGCTGCACCTGCTGCCACTTTAAATGTGCTCGATGCAGTTGCCGGAACACATTATGTTGCGTTAAGTGGACTATGCACCATACCCCCGCAGAGTTCCTTTGGGTATATTGATATTAATGTACAAAATGCAGGCTCTACTGCCGGACAGGCAAGATTTATTGGAATACAATTAGATTCCACTGGTTCCCTTAGACCCAATCCAAATTATAATAAGCTTGGAATTACACTGGATCAGCGATAGAAGTAACTATAAACAATATAAAAAGGCGGCGGGAATAAACCTGCCGTTTTTTTTTGATGTTTTCAGCCTAACCATCAATAAGTGCCGCCTGATTTAAACGCATCGGCAGGAACAGCGAAAATATTTTACTAGCCCTTTTTGACTTTGCCGCTTTATGCAAAAAAGCACTGGAAGATAAAGGCATCGTTCCTATTACTGCTGAATTAGAATAGATACCCGCTGTTATTGTTCCTCTTACTGATGAACAAGCGGCTGACGTAAGTAAGCTGATTGATAAGTTAGAGCAGGATGAAGATGTGTAGAAAGTGTTTCATAATACGGGGTAATGGATATTAGCAATTTAAAAAATGAAAGACTATCCTTCTGCAGCACCAGGCAATGCAAGATCAAAAATGCAAGTAATTTGATTTAGCAAAGGGTAGAAGACAATTGGCCTATTTCACTTTTACGCAGTCGATTCCTTTATCCTCTTTGGTAGAAGTCCAGGCCACTTCCAGCGGACCATACGTCCCTCCACCTGAGTAAACCTGCCGTAGGGTAACGTATCCCACATAACATTTACCGTCCGTTTTGTAAGCCATCCAGATATGGGGATTGAAATATTTATAACGGGGCAGCCCAAAATCATCCTTGGCAATACTCCATAGTGTACCACTATATTGTTCGGCGACAAATTTTATGATGGCCCTGTTGGGAAGGTCTCTTTTCAGTATCGCAGTCACCTTCGCCGTTGTTGCATTCGGGTCAGTGAGTTTTCCTGGGTTGGAAAAAACAGGCGGCAGCTTATCATAACGAAAAGCATTTTCTGCCATGAAATCCCATGCAGCCTTCCCGTTTTTCTTTAATGTAGCGATATCGGCTTCACGCAGTATAAAATCGAAGCCGTCCTCAACAAACGGCCATTTATCCTGCTCTTCCTCCCGGTCCCAGGCATCAAGAGTTCTCGAAAAGATCTTGACGTTCAGGCGGTACTTTCCTGCCGATGGGAAATAATCCGGGTTGATCATATTATATAAAGGAGTAAAACCATACCCAGCAGTAAAATCATCCGTCATGGAGTATAATGTAGTTGCCGTGGTAGGTTCCGGGAGAATATCCAGGTTCAACCAGGTTTTGTCCAGATTTTCTTTTGGAAGCAGGATGTAATTATTTCGATATTTATGATATCCCACTGGCTCCCCATCCTTCAGTACTTCCACCTCGCATACCAGGAAATAATGGCGGGTTGTTTCCTTAAGTTTAAATGCCTCTTTAACCGAAGCCCCCGAAAGTTCGAGCCGGCCATAAATGAATTCATTCGAATTAAAGCTTGATTTACCTGCCGGACTGCTGCCCGTGAACGGGCTGCTTGAAAAAAGGATGTTGCCGGACATAACTGTTTTCGGGAACTTTCCTGCATAAAGAAATGTGCTAATCAGCAATAAAGAAGGCATAAACAATTTTGGTTGCATAGCAATTCTTTTAAGGTTAATAGATTTTTGTTGTGTAAATATAAAAAAAATCAATTACAAGGCCTTGGCAAGTTTCGCATAAATAATTTTGATTTTTCTGCAAATGCTTTTCCGGGTTCGTTGGCATGTTGAACATCCAGAGATTTTAGTTGTACTTGGAGATTTTGTAATTGCCCATTCTGGCTTTGCAAACAGGAAATACGAAGTTGATATCTCTGGCGGCTGGTTTCATTACCTGATTGCGCCATCCTTTGTTCTGTCTGGCAAATTTTTACTTGATTCTCCAGGATGGTTTGCTTAATAGTCGCTATATGGTCTATCATTTGCCCCATAGCCTGTTGAGTTGGTAAGTCCTGGAAAGTATTTCCCTGCTGGCTTGTACTAATTCTTGCCCCTTGCACCATTAATTGTTCTTTCCTGAAATTGATGACCGCCATTTTTTGCCAAACACAATCGTTACCAACTTTTGCTTCATCGGCTGCAATTTTATCCCGTTCCCGATGCAGGCTTGTGAGTGCCTGAGTATAAAATTCATTTTCTGCTACTTTGAATGGCGCGGGGTCAAAACAAATGTTTACTTCCTCCAGATCGGTTATTTTACAATCGTAATTGCTGCTTTCCATTTCCATTATAATATACAGACCTTTATCAGTGTATTGATATCCCACTCCAAAGTTTCCAATGAATTTATTACTGCTGACAGTGATCTCATCGAGGAAATTTTTACCAAACAAAAAAAAGACCGGGCTGCTGCTGCCATCATATTTATAAGCCCATGTTTTTATTTTATCATCACAATAGCCTCTCCTTTCCGTTTTCTTGTGTAAAGTGTATGTTCCGGCAGGGCTTGTCATATTGACCTGGTGGGTTTGTGAATTACCGGTAGAAACCCAGTGCTCAATACTGGTATTTTTTTTTGTATTCCGAAAAGTATAAGCATTACCTTTTAAACCCAATACAAAAAAAGTGAACCTCGGATCATCTGTTTTAATATCACATAGGTCGCCACCACTACCCCGTTGCGGCGGTAAAATTCCGATATAGCCTTCGGTAGTATTGAGGTATATACATTGCTCCACCGGGCCACTTTTGAGAAGTGTTTTTATTTTTATTTTTTTATCAAAACATAATTTCTGTCCGGTGGGTAAAATTGTTTGTGCAGATGACTGACCAGTAACAACAGGAGCCTGTAAGATTTCATTGTAATATTCTTGGTTGTGCCAATCGCCCCAGGCAGTATCCCGGCGTGGTGGGTCTTGTGCAACTACCACATTATTAATTGCAAGCAGATATAAGACTGCCCGTAATATTATTCTATTCATCCCCTTTTATTAATCAGTCCTCTTGTATTTATCTTTCATAAATTCAAAATATATAAAGCCAAAACGCTGGTACCAGTCGGGTAAACCATACTGCATCTCGCAGGTACCGATACTTTGCAAGGCCCGTTGTAAAGCCCCCATCATATCAGTATACTTTTTATCATAGGTTTGTTTGAAATGATTAAACTCTGCTACAATACCACCTCTTTCACTTTGCCATGCAGCCCCTGTTACGGCATGTATCCCACTCATGTTGTCACCAAAAGCAAGGGCACTTTCATTAAAGTTTTTTGTATTGCTATAGATGCAGCTTAATCTACCTAACTGTCTGCGAATAAAATTTAATTCTCCTACTGCTCTTTCATAACATTCACCGCAGGCGGGGTTTCCTGCACAGGTAGAAGGCATCATAGCTCCTCCGCTTGCAGCAAAATCAGGGGAACAGGCGCCGGGTTCAAAATTTTGTATTGTATTCCATTCACCCCTTCTTTCTTCCAGCCAGTCCATGTATCCCTGTAAGTTTTCATAGGCATCATTCACTGCTTCGGCAGGGTCTCCATCTCCCCCAATTGATAAATCACCGTCCTGTGCATTTATGGCAACAGTTAAAAGTAGTGCTGATAAAATCAGCATAAACTTGTTAATAATAGTTTTCATGATTTTTTCTTTTTAAGTTTAACTAACAAGAATAATATGATAAGCAACGCTGCGGCTACAATAATAACAATTGTCATATTCTTTTTGAGCCAGCCTCCACCGCCACTGGCAGCGCCATCAGCACTTTTAAAAACAGATGGCATATCAATTTTCATTTCATCACCTGTCCATACCAGCAACACATATTGGGCCGGCTTTTTATTGGCCACCACCATTATCCCGAAATCACCTTCTGTTTTAAAATTATTTTTATAAATGCTTTTGCCTTTTACCTCGCCCTGGTGATGAAAGGTTTTCCAGTTTTCCTTACATAAATTTACTTTAATATCTGCATTGGGGTCTGCCGAATTAAGACTAAAGTATGTAGGCGAATACATACTTAACCCCTTAATATAATAATATGCCGTATCATTTTCCTGGGAAAGTGTGTTCATGCTGATACGTCCTTTTGGCTTCTCAGCGCCTTCTTTTTTATGCTCTTCAAAATTCAACTCCACAGGGACTATTCTATTGTCCAGGTTGAATGGTTGGGCATTTGTTTGTTTTAAAAAAATAAAAAACAAAGAAATGAACAATATCAAGCGCATTATTTTTTTCATAAGTGATATTTAGAATGAAGTTATAAAAGATTTAAGCGAAAAACAATTACATATTCGATCAGGAAAATGTATTACCCCTCATAAGTAATCAGGATTTATTACCGAACAATTATACGATCGGGCAAACTTTCCGAAAATTATTTACCCTCATCTGTTTAATAATGAATAATAATAATACCGCTGCCGCCATTTCCACCAGATGCTGCTAATAAAGGGTATTGAATACCACTGGACCCGCCCCGCCAGGCTCCAGTCCCGAACTAAGGTTTCCATTTCTGTAAATTAATGTGGCTCCAGTATTATTATACAGGTAATATTGGCCCAGACCACCTGTATTAATTAAATTAGCCCCATCCACCCCTGGCAGCTTCGCCCCTTTCATAGAATGTGTGGCATCAAACTGACTGAAGCTTCTTTGTTGGGATTCGCCTGGTGATCCTATTGAACCTATATAATTTGAAACCCCGATAATACTCCAGGCACCGCCGATTCCACATTGGCCGTTTGTGGCGGTTGAATATGATGCACCCAACCCGCCAGTTGCTGTAAGATTATTACCATTAACGATACATGTAGAAGAACTCCAGTTCCACCAGTACCAATGGTATAATTTATCACTGAAGCCGGCATCACAGTAAAATGAGCTTTGATATATCCTCCACCCCACCTCCGGCGGGCACATTCCCGCCACAACCGGAACCCTAAACTTCAACGAGTATTTTTATCACACAAGCAGGCACCGTCACCCGGTCAGATAACGATAGCTCAGTAGACAGCGTAGCAATCACTGTAGATGGCAAACCGTATAATACTGTTTCAGCATTAACTGGTGCTTACATTTTATTAATACCTGTATCCGGCACTTACACCATCATCTTCACCAAAGCCGGTTTCCAAACCCTTCAGGTGCCAAACCTTGTCATCACCTTAGGGCAAACAACAGCACTCAATGTGCAACTGATACCAGTGTAGATAGAATTAATTACAAAAAAGAATAAAGGAAAGAGCCGCCTCCTGAGCATGTCGAAGGACGGGCGGCTCTTTTATCAATTTATTAAAAAAAGTAATTCTCAGCACCCGATATTCTCACAACCAATCCCCTTCACCGGTATTGCGTTTATTGTTCGCCTGTCGGGGTCAAATTTCCAGGCTTTCTTTATCAGCTTCATATATTGTCCGGTATTTTCTTTTCCCCAGGCAATGATATAGTTGTTCTCCTGTTCGTTTTGCCGGCAAAAACTGCTGCGAACTGTCCAGCCTTTTATCACCCCAGTTATTTCCACCACATCCATCACTTTAAATTTTCCGGAAGCGGTATCTTCCATAATGCTGAAAAGCACTACATAGGTTGTTTCCTTTTTGAAAACATCGGACACTATTCTTTCGGGGTCGTTCAGAGAATTGGCTAATCCACCTTCCATAAATGTCCAACCCTTTAAGGCAACAATATCCCGGGTTTCGGTAAATATTTTCCCAATCAATGATTTTTTGGTGCCTGCATATTTACCCTGTGCTGCTACTGCCGCACTCAACAGTAATAATGATACAAAGACGGTATATACCTGCTTCATACTATGTGTTTATTGTATCAGTAAATTACAATTAATTTAGAAAAAAGCAATATTACCTTTGCCTTTAATGGAAGAAACCCGGGTAATACTTTTCGACGGCGTTTGTAATTTCTGCAACTACTGGGTGAATTTTGCCATCAAACGGGATAAGAAAAAGAAATTACATTTTACACCCTTGCAGGGTGAAACAGCGAAGCAATTGCTGCTATACTATCATATCAATCCAACCTCACTTAGTTCTGTTATTCTTATTGATGGTGGTAAAGTTTATACACAATCGTCAGCCGCTATCCAGATATGCAAACACCTTGGTGGTGCGTGGAAATTATTTTACGGGTTAATAATACTTCCTAAGTTTATCCGTGATTTTTTCTACAACATTATTGCCCGCAACCGGTATAAATGGTATGGCAAAAAAGAAAACTGTATGGTACCAACACCAGAATTGAAAGAAAGGTTTTTACCTTAATCCTTTTTATCTCCTGTTGATGAATTATAGAATTTGGGTAACGAGATTTTATATCGTACCGCTACGATGCGGATAGAAAAAACAATAAGGATACAAATAATAGTAACGACATCTGCATCTATCTTTAGTTGCCGCAGCAGGAAATAAACCAGGCCGCCTGCTATACAGGCTAATGCATAAATTTCTTTTCTGAAAAGCAAGGGGATATTATTCAACAAAACATCCCGCACCACCCCACCAAAGCAAGCGGTGATAGTACCGAGTGTAATACAAACACCGGTACTGAAACCCTTTTCGATGCCCAATTTAATACCAACTACCGTAAACAGACCAAGCCCCAATGCATCAAACAAAAACAACGTGGTAGTAAGATGTTTCAGATAGCGGCCAAAAAACATGGTGACAACCGCTGAAGAAAAAATAACGATGGTAGCCGTGGAATTAGTTAGCCAGCTTACCGGCAGGTTGCCTATCATCATATCCCTTAGTGTGCCCCCGCCAATGGCCGTAACAAAAGCCAATACCAGCACACCAAAAGGATCCAGTTTTTTTTCCATTGCCAGAAAAGCACCGGACACGGCAAAAGAAATGGTGCCGAGAATATCAATTATATAAAGAAAGTGAGTAGGCATCACTCAACAAAATTAAATAACCCGTTATATATGAAACGGGTTACAGGTTTATTGGCAGGCATTTATTGTGTATTACTTATCGTCTTTATCTTTTTCCTTTTTATCCTTATCCAGCCGGAATGATACTTTGCAGATAACACCATACGATTTAATTTTTCCATCTTTTACATGCGCCTTCATATCCTTTACCCATACTGAGTCAATATTGCGGATGGTTTTGGAAGTTTCTTTTACCGCTTGCTTAACAGCATCATCAAAACTTTTTTCTGAGGAAGCAATTACTTCAATAACTTTTACGATTGCCATAGTTGTTGTTTTACAGTTAATGATAAAATTACTGCAATAAGGTACTATTATTTTTTCAGATGCCGGATTCTTTCCTTTTTAATTTCAAGTAGTGCTTCACACTCAACCAACGCAAAATAATACCAAATAAAAGTCCGGCAACCGGCGCCATTGCCAGGCTGATCCAAATCCTATTCCTGAAGATTTCTGAAAGCGGCACTCTGCCAGCAAGAACATCAATTAACAAAGAAAAAATGGTTGCTAATAAACCAAACGTAAGCCCATAAATTAAAGTGTATTTCCATCTTGGCATAGCGAGGTCGTTTTCAAGACGGGCAAGGGTCTTCTTTTCTTTCTCTGTGAGCATAAAAAGTCTTTGACATTATTCCACCATCATCTGCTTTATCACCGCTTCTATTTCTTCTGCATTGGGTTTGCTGAAATAATCGCCATCGCTGCCGTAGGCAGGCCGATGTGCTTTACCGGTAATAGTTCTTGGTGCTACATCAAGGTATTTATAACCACCCTGTTCTTCCATTACTTTATTAAACATATAAGCAGCAGCGCCACCAGGAACGTCTTCATCCACAAAAACAATGCGATTAGTTTTTTTCAGTGATGCTAAAATGATATGATTAATATCAAAAGGTAACAATGTTTGTACATCCACAATTTCGCAACTTATACCGAATACTTCCAGCATACTTACTGCATCCTCGATGATGCGCAACGTAGAACCATAAGAAACAATTGTTACATCCGTTCCTTCTTTTATTACTTCCGGCACACCCAGCGAAACAGTAAATTCCAACAGGTTGGCCGGCAATTTTTCTTTTAACCGGTAGCCATTCAAACATTCAATTACTATTGCCGGGTCATTACTTTTTAACAAGGTGTTATACATGCCCACAGCCTGTGTCATATTTCTTGGCACACACACATACATACCCCGCAGTGCATTAATAACCATCCCCATCGGCGAACCACTGTGCCAGATACCTTCGAGCCGGTGTCCTCTTGTTCGAACAATCAACGGACAACTTTGCTGACCAGCCGTTCTGTAATGAAGTGTTGCAACATCATCACTTAGTGTTTGTAATCCGTATAACAGGTAATCGAGATATTGAATTTCAGCAATGGGTCTCAATCCCCGTATGGCCAGACCTATGCCCTGCCCCATAATGGTTAATTCCCTGATGCCGGTATCAAAAATTCTTTCTGCCCCATATTTTTGTTGCAGGCCACTAAAGCCCTGGTTCACATCGCCAATAAAACCAAGGTCTTCGCCAAAGGCCACCACTTTCGGGTTAGCAGTGAACAGTTCATCAAAAAAACGGTTCAATACTTCAAAGCCATTCAGCACAGGTGCATCAGCAGTAAATATAGCTTTTACCTCCTCCACTTTTAATGCACTTCTAATTCCTTCGTTATATAAATGAGTATTGTAGAGTTTTTTATTTTCTTCCAGCAGGTCGTTGTAGTAATCTTTTGTCCAGAAAGCCACATCTGCATTGCCTGCCAGATCCAATGCTGCATTCAATGTTTTTAATACATCCCTGCGCAAGGGTTCACGGCTGGCTGATAATTCAATCGTCATTGTTTGTAAAGCAGCCGTATGCTGCGGTAACGCATTCGCCATTGTTTGAATCAAATCCGCTGTTCTTGTCACTTGCTTCTTTACCGGAATAATAAATTTTTCCCAAGCTTCCGCTTTACTATCCCTTACATGTTCTTTTGCTTTTACGGCTATCTCATTTAGTTCTTCTTCTTCTGCCAGTCCGTTTTCAATAATCCATTCCTTCATTTTCTTTATCCCATCCCATTCTCTTTCCCACTCTAACCGTTCCGGCGATTTATATCTTTCATGGCTGCCGGAAGTGGAGTGCCCTTGTGGCTGTGTTATTTCTTCTACATGAAATAACACAGGAGTATGTGTTTCTCTTGCAAGCCGGATACCTTCTTCAAATACTTCACACATGCCGGCATAGTCCCAGCCTTTTACTTTGTAAATATTAATACCATTGCTTTCATCAGTTTTTTGCATACCACTCAGTGCATCAGAAACAGAAGCCTTGGTAGTCTGATATTTTTTAGGCACTGATATCCCATATCCATCGTCCCATACAAAAACTGCCAGCGGTACCTGTAAAACACCAGCTGCGTTTATCGTTTCCCAAAAATGGCCTTCGCTGGTGGAGGCATCACCAATGGTGGCAAAGCAAACTTCGTTACCATTTTGTGATAGTCCTTTAAATGCATGCAGCTGTTCGATATTCCGAAAAGCTCTGGAGGCATACGCCAATCCTAATGCCCTGGGCATTTGCCCGGCAGTGGGGGCAATGTCGCTTGAAATATTTTTGAGACTGGCCAGATCCAGCCATTCTCCGTTTTCATCCACCATTTTGGTGGCAAAATGGCAATTCATCTGGCGGCCCGCACTGAATACTTCGATATTGACATCCGGGTTGGCATATAGCTGTGCAAAAATCTGCTCGGCGGTGGTAAGGCCGGCGGCAAACATAAAAGTCTGGTCACGGTAGTAGCCGCTACGAAAATCGCCAGGTAGAAAAAATTTGGCCATCGCCACCTGGGCCACCTCTTTACCATCGCCAAAAATGCCGAACTTAGCTTTACCGCCCAGTACCTCTTTACGACCTAACAGGCTGGTTTCCCGGCTGATACAGGCTATACGGAAGTCAGTAAGAACCGCCGCTCTGAACTTATCAAACGATAATTTCTCTTCGTCGGCTAATATGGCCTGGGTTGATTCCATAAAGCAAAAATAAGAAGATTGCCCTCACCCTCAACCCCTCTCTGATTTATAAAAAGAGGCGATAGAAAAAAGCTGTACTCGCTGCAACTCATCTATGCAATATGGCATCTTTTATCTAAATTTGAAGTCTTCAAACAGTATTATAATGAAGAAAATCACTCTTGGCTTTTTTGCTTTCACACTGGCATTGGGTTTGAACGCTCAACAAACCGGGCATACAGTTAATGACGGCCATAATCATGGGACACCTGCTGTAGCCGTTACCCCTGTAGAAGATGTGTTGAAACTAAAAGTAGCTGAACATGATTTTTTGGCGATACCACAGGGCAAACCCGTTTACTATTCTTTTGAAATTGTGAATACCGGAAAAACTGCATTGAAATTAGACGATGTACATGCAAGTTGCGGATGCACTACCCCTGAGTGGAGCCGTGAACCTATTGCTGCCGGTGCAACTGCAGTAATAAAAGTTGGTTACAACGCTGCTGCTGAAGGGCCCTTTGATAAACCTATAACCATCACTTATAATTCAAATCAAACTAAACAAATCAAGATTAAAGGCACGGTGTGGAAAGCCCCTGAAGGTTCTGCCCCCGCCAATGCATCTGTTGATTTCTTAAAAAAACAAACCTTTTAAAATTGTAAATCATGAAGAAGATTTTACTCCTCGCCGCTGCTTTTGTACTAACATTGGCAGTAAAAGCACAAACTACTGCTGTTCCTGGTAATGTTATAACTGTTGATAATATTATTAAAATGAATGTAGAAACCCATGATTTTGGGAAAGTTAAAGTAGGAATACCGGTAACGTATGAATTTGAGATCAAGAACATTTCAGATGCTCCTGTTGTAGTAGAAAATACTTGGGCAAGCTGTGGCTGTACCACTCCTGATAAGATTACAGAGCCTATTTTGCCTGGCAAAACAGCTAAATTGAAAGTACAGTATAATTCTGCTTCTGTTGCTCCTATAAATAAAGATGTATTCATTAAAATTGCCGGTATAGAAGCTCCAAAGTCAGTTCACATTACCGGCGAAGTACTTACTGTTGAAGCGTATGATATTTATGTGAAGGAAAAGGGGGAAATTTCTGAACCTGTAAAGTCTGTGCCTGTAAAGAATGCAACTGCGCCTGCTAAGACCTCATCTTCCACACCTTCTATTTCACCGGCCCCCGTTAAAAACAACTAATCTGAACACCCATTAATGTACCTCTTGATTTCAAAAAACAGAATTTTAAAAATTTGTAAACCATGAAAAAAACGTTATTAGTTGCAGCTGCTTTTATGCTAAGCCTGACAGTAATGGCTCAGCCAAAGCCTGATGAAGTGGCCAAATTTAATGTGGAAAAACATGACTTTGGAAAAGTTAAAGTAGGAATACCTGTTAACTATTCATTTGAAATTAAGAATATCAGTGATAAGCCTTTA
Organism: Chitinophagaceae bacterium; assembly: GCA_031386125.1. GTDB lineage: Bacteria > Bacteroidota > Bacteroidia > Chitinophagales > Chitinophagaceae > JJ008. The sequence continues at coordinate 18,827 of JANNCC010000021.1, read as the reverse complement.
GTTGTTGAAAATAGCTGGGCCAGTTGTGGCTGTACTACTCCAGAAAAAATTGATGCCCCGATTATGCCTGGTGCCACAGCTATGCTGAAAGTACAATACAATGCTGCTGCAGTAGGTCCTATTAATAAAGATGTGTATGTTCAGTTTGCTGGTGCAAGCGGTCCCAAAACTGTACAAATTACCGGCGAAGTGTTGAGTGCTGAAGCATATGAAGCTTACATAAAAGAAAAAGGAAATAAAATTCCGGCGGCCAAGAATACAACTGTGCCTGCTAAGTCAGCATCTTCGGGAACACCTTCTCTTTCTCCAGTAAAAAATAATAACTAAACAAACCAGAGTAGCCGAATAGCCGGCCTTAAATTAATAAAAAGTTTTTGAAGAATCATCAAAAAGTATTCAAGAATTATTGAGCCGCACTTGGGATGATAGCGGTAAAGTAAAAAATTTTCAAAAAAGGGGTACTCCCAATGCTGGGTTATTCTATATCTCATGACTCTCATCACAAGGAAAATATACTGCTGACCCTAAAACAAAGTGGGGAAAAAATTCCCGACACCGTTAAATGGGTTTGTGGGAATGGGGAAAATAAAAACATTTCTCCCTATCTCCTGATTCTTATATAACGTAAAGGCAACCTTAATATCATATTCAGCTAATATATTTTTTCCACATTTACAGCCGGAATAAGTTGATTGCCATTTTTTCGTCATTTTATAAAAAATCTGGCATGAATCTTTAATGCCTTACCTGTAAATAACTTGCTATGACAAATCCATTAATCAGCGTTGTGCACCCAGAAGTATTAGAAGAGAATAAAATGACAATTAATTCTTTTCTTAAGCAATCTTATGAGCAGGCAAAGAAACAAGTAGAAGATGGTATGTTCTTTATTAAAGAAGAATTTTCTGTTTTCTATCATGAAACCGGTCAGTGCCTGAACAGGATGGCCTTGCCAATTAATAATTTTTTAAAAGACCTTACACAAATAGAGACTGAATTGCTGCAGGAAGTAAGCAAAGAGTCATCTCATCACCTGTTAATGAATGGAGAGATGGTACCTGTAGAAAAAGTATTGACTATGCCAATGGAAGAAAATCATTAATTCTTCGATTTCATATACCGGTTAAAGACAACTGATTGTTGAACATGTTTTATCACTGCCGCCTGAAACTCTTCGTTCTGTTTAACTGGTCCATTCTGCGAAGTAAAATAGATAGTATAAAATTTATTTTTTCTGAAATTAAAATCCGGATCAGTCACATCTTTTTGTGAAATGATAATTGTAAATAATTTTGATTTTGATTTTGATTCGTCATCTCCCGTTGTTCCGGTTTTAGCATAATAATAATATGGCGAGCCGTTTTTTAACATAGCGCCTAACCTTGCAGCCGTTCCGCTGAACAATGCCTGCTTCAATCCTTCAAACAATTTTTCCCGTATGATAGAAAGATAGTTACTGTAGCTAACTCCATTGTCAGTATCAAATGGAGTGAACAAATTCTCTTGTGCATAAGGATTTAATGTCAAAGAATAATTACGGTTCTGGCTTATAAGTTTCCCAAAAGCATCTACCATTTTTACAGGTGGCACCATTACCTGGCTACTGCCTTTTACATGACCACGGAAAGAAGACATGAACACCTCATTAGGCTTACCGTTATCCATACCGGTTCCCTTCTGGTCGAATAATGCATACTCTGGCAAGATGAAACAAGATTTCTTATACGGTTCCTGAAAAAATAATGAATCGTGGGTTGAAGAAAACATATCTGCTCCTTTTCCATTTCTATAGGTATAGATTCCGAAGTTATTAAACATGCCAATTGACAAAGAAGAACTATCGGATCCAAAATTGGCTTTACCATTTATATAACCGGGCCAGTTTTCAAAACCATTGAGCCAGTATTGCTTTCCATTGTAACTAAAATATGGCCAGCTAAAAGAAGCCTGCGGATTTTGTGTGACAAAACGCTGTGCCAATAAAGTCTGAAAACTTTGTCTAGAATAGGAACCGAGCAGTAACAAATTGGAGTGATAATAATTATCTGAATACCTCAGATAGTCGGAGACCTTTGTAATTCTTCCATTATTTTTTTCAAAATCATATTCAGATACTTTCTCACCACCAAAGAATTGTTGCTTTTCTGAAAAGCCTTCAGCGGCAAAAGCATTCCAATCCAATTTTAATTGCGAAGCAATGGCCGCAAACACAATTGGCTTTAACGTTGACCCCGGGCCGGGATTCATCCTCAATAAATTGATGTTACCAATCTGTTTTCTTAACAAGGATTGAGAAACAAATCCGTTCTCGCCTCTTATCACTTTATTAAACCCTGCTTTATCGTTCGGGTCGGGACGGTTCATATCTTTAATAAAGTCCGTCATTGTCACTAATCGTCCATTCCCATCAGCAATGCAGATACCATACTCCGCTCCTTTCTTATACGTCGTATCTGCTTTCAGCATCGTTTGAATTTTTACTGCCAATGAATCTGTCATTTCTGCATCCAGGGAAACAAAAGCATTTTTCTTTACTTCTCCTTTCGCTGTGTATTCGAAAGAAATACTTTCTGCAAAATTTCTTGCCCAGATAAAATCACTGCCCATCGGATACACATAAAACCGGCTGCCATTCACATGATAATTTTTCATGAAAGCGTCAGGTTGTATTACCATTAGCATATCGTTGCCGATTGAATCAATCATACAAATCCTGCCAGGATTACGAAGCAGTAGTGTATCATTCTTAGCAAAGGAAGTTATCCCATCTCCGTTTCGTAATTCAATTGCTGAACCTGAACGATTGACTAAGCAAAGTTGGCCAAACAGGTTTTCTCCAAAAGATTTTTTAAATGTCAATTGCAACCCACTAACCAACGTAGTGCTTTGCTCATCTGAATAACTACTCATACGTTTATTAACTACTGAGCCATCAGCGGCATTCCACAATGTAACATTATAATTAGTGCTGTCGCTATAAACATTACCTGTCCAGAACTGCTGCAAGTGTGGTGGCGGCTCAATACGGAAATAATTATCATTAACTGCCAGTTGTGGTTTACCTGAATACAAATCGAGGTACAACATTTTGCTCTGGTCTAAATGACGAGAGAAGCTGCTTCTTGTATATGCCTCTATTTCTTTAAAAAAGAATTTTCCAGCATCATCCATAAAACCAGCAGTCTGTAGCTTGCGAACAGAATCGCTGAATAACTGGTCCTTTCTTGTCATGGACAATCGCCTTGTTGCTTTTGAAGAATCAAAATAATCAAACACCGGCTGCAACCGCAACTCAATAAAAGAATTCATATTTTTTGCCAAATCAGATACACCAAATTCCTTGTCTTTATTAAAACCCGGTTTCACAAAAAATAATAATAGAGCCAGTCCGGCAAATACAATAGCACCCGGTATTAATTTTCTTCGATTCGGATATTGTTCCAGTGGAATATTCTTAAATAATAAAACAACTGCTACAATCACTATCGAAGGGAATAAGATTGATTGTTTGCTAAGAATACTTCCGAATGGCAAATCTTGTCCGAAGAAAATATAGCGGCCTGTTGCTGCCAGTATTACCAGCAAAGCAGTTATCAATAAATAATTCAGTAAAGAAAACCCTGCTGTGATAGTTGGGTAGTTGTTGTTAATCCTATTGGTAAAATCAGGATAGAGTTTATAGAAGGATGCCAGCAAAGTAGTTGGCACTAGTAATAATAATACATATAGCAGTACCGACCATTTACCATGCTCAGCAATAAAGAAACGGCTGGCAACAAGGTCAGTTGCCTGTGCATTGTACTTGGCACCTTTGTTTTGTGGTGCATGTGGCAGAAGATTAAACCCAGCAGCATTTACAGCAGAATTATTTTTTTCATAAATAAATGTATTGATGAACCATTGGTTCTGCGCCGCCCTGATAACTGGTTCATGGGTTTTACCATCTTGGTAGGCTACTTCAATAGCTTCGTCTATTGGCATTGTCATCACATCAATTCTGTATTTCGTCATAGCGGCTTTGTCCAAAATCCTTTCTTTAGGAAAGAAAAGAAAAGCAATAATAAATAAAGAGGTGGCTGTTACAAACCCTGTTAGCATTTTTTTTCTGGCCGGCTTCTGATGTAGCAACCGAGTCACTGTATAAGATATAACAATAGCAAAGAAAATATAACCAGCGAGATATAATAACTGCGGAAGTTCCAGTAGGTACTTGAAAATATAGGGGCCAAAAACAAGATTACAAGCAAATAATACCAGGTAAACAAAACCAAGCATACCAAATAAGGATGCGTTTTTCTTACTGCCTGCAGATAGCCCTGCAATGGCATAGTTGATACACAGAAATACTTCGTTGAATAATAAAAAATTCAGAAAGACAATAGCGAAACCAATATCCACAAAAGCAAACAGTGCCAACAAGCTGAAAGACAACAATACTTTCACCGGGTTATTGATAATAATATCAAATGACTTTCCGGTACTGATGGCCCACCAGCATTTTTCAGAAGAAGCTACTAAGGGTGAATTTTTGTATGAAATATAAATAAACGCAAAATAAAGCAACACCAATCCAATAGCCAGGTGACGACAGGTTGTCGGGTCAAAGTTGTTGAATGCGGCAAACCCACCAGCAACTAACAGAATCAATAGCCAGGAAAGAAAGAATACAAATCTTACCCCTCTTTTTTTAACCAAAGGGCTATTGCTGATAGTACTGGCCACCTTTTCTTCTGAGACAAAAACACTGTTACCGACATTATCATCATAAGATTGCTTCAACAAAGAAGCGGAACGTTTACGAACGGTTACATACAAATATTTTAAAAATCCGAAACCAAAGATGATACCCAGAGTAATGGTAACAAACAGGATGATTCCAAAATTCCAGAAATTATTTAATTGTTGTACGGAAGGCAAATCCATTCCTTGATACGGTGGAAAACTTTTATACCGCCAGTATAAAAAGAAACGGGTAGTAAGTAGCACCAATGTAACACAACTCAGTAATTGCCATATCCAACTGAGTTTGTTGGCAGGTTTAAGAAATGAATTGGCAAACACCATGACGAAAAAGAACAATAATGAACCAAACAAAAGTAGCTGCCATGTTAGAGCAGACATACCCCTAGCTCCAAAATTCCAATTGAAAGAATTCTTAATAGAAAACACCCATCCAAAATTAGCAGACTTTGCTGGCAATATTAATTTGTCATTGAAAGAAACGATAGGTACAGTACCTCCATTCATAAACTTTGCGTGCAACTGTATTGGTGCATTGGCTTGATCCTTCTGATAACTTAATAATACAGGTGAAAAGTCAATCGTGTTATCACCGTTAAATGGCGAGAACATAAACCCGTCGGCAAATACAGCAGGCATTTGCTGCATATCCCTTGCATCAGATACTAAAAATTTATTGATACTATGTTTCGACCAATCTCCTCTATCTTCTTCTGTCAGCGGATAGGAAACAGGATAGCGATTGAGCAATGCAAAACTGTCTGCGCTGAGATAATTTACACGGAACTGGTTTCGGTTGTTATCCAGAAAACCTACACCCCATGCAATAGTACTTTTATCAGCAATGGCTGATTGAAAAGCAATATTATCATGTTGAATACTTTCTTCATCATACTTCACTTCACTGGCATACTGGAACAAACGTCCGGATAAAAAATATTTTAGCTCTCCTGCCTCGTTTTTAGAAACATCGTCTCTTAACAGGAAAATATTTTTGAGTGCTGCAGCTAATTTCTCATTAGTGTACCAGGATGAATTGATAAAAGCAATACCATCTTTCAGAATATTCCAGCTGACAATACCTTTCTTTATTATTTTACCCGTTCTGCCAATTACAGCATTATCAATACTTAATTCAAAACTACTATCTGCTATTGATTTCAGTTTTACAATTACCGAATCTATTTCAAATGATATAGTATGGTTTGCTGCAGGATAGTTAATCGACAATAATTTATACGAATTACCCGATGCAGTATAGAACGGTTCTTCTGAATAAGATGATGATACATTTAACTGGTTAGATTCCTTACTCAGTATAAACCGGTTAAAAGAATTTCCACTGTAATTAACAGTATCAGTTCTTCCCAGTTCAATATTTTTGGCAACGGTAAACCCATCATGCCGGATAAAATGATGGTCAAGGTTACTGAATGTCTTCAATGATAGTGGTGCGTGAATATTAAAATATAAAAAAGAAAAACAGCCAATGCAAATTAACAGGAACACCAAAGGAAATCTTCTTTTCTGGTAGCCGTTCTTTATAAAACTTTTATAATACAACAAACCATACAGCAATAATACTGCAATGGCAAAAGCATACAAAAAAGTAAGGCTGGTCAGAAACTTGAGCATGGTACGGGTTATTGATTATTCAGGTTTGTTTCATCAAAAACAGGATAGGACAATTGATGCAATTCTACTCTATCCAATAGCATCTTTATTACCAATGCTCTGCTACCAAATTCCGTATTCAGTTTCTTCAATAAAGTAGCATCAAGGCCGTTTCCCTTACTAAGTCCTTGTATTCGTTCCACCATCTTGCCACCTATTGACAAATCATTTACCCTCAGGTACAAGTATTCGATGTACAATAGTGATAAGGATACAAGCAAGTCTAATAGTTTATCCTGCTCACCGACATTGATTTTTGCCGGATTATTTTTATTAGCATCGGTTATGGCCAGTATTGGTTTCAAAAATTTTTCATAGGCGTAAGCAGCTACTGAATTTTCTGTTTGCAGTACTCCCTGCATAACCAGCGTTTCATCCTTTGTTTTATCATAGCCGGGATAGTTCTTCACTTTATATGCTTTTAATATTCCGTGCTTCAGTGAATCATACTCATGTTGAATACCATTATATTCTTTAATCACCCTGTTCAATCCTTCATTCTCTTTAGACAGTTTATTCAACTCTGCATTCAGGTCATTGATTTTGATTTCTAATGATCGTGATGAAGATTTTCCTTTCTTTTCCTTAGGTTTAATATGGAGATTTGTATCGCTATTTGATTCAGTTTGTTTGACCTTTTCATTCAATCCTGCAATCGTACGGTTGATTTTATGCTGGTGACGATAAAACATATAAATAACAAACCCGAGTAATATTATGATGGCAAATAATCCGGCCATTATATACTGGTTCGTATTATCAGTAGTTTCTTTTACTGGCTCTTTTACCACCTGCTGCGTCTGGCTGTCATTGAATTGTTTAATTAATGAATCCAATTCAGCTTTCAGGATTACCAGATTCCGGTTTGTCTTTTCCTGTGCTATCAATGTATCCACAATGCGGATATGCTTTGTATTTGGTTGCTGAGCAAACAAACCTGTAGAAAGTAACAACAGAAAAAGAGAGAGATAGATTCTATAACACATAATCATTTTGTTATTCATTAAAATTGGAAGAACTGAAGAATGCCTTGTCTTTTCTTTACCGGTTTTTCTAAAACCGATTGTTTTTCTTTCACCACATCATTATAAACAGCATTTACTGAAGCCAGCTCACCGGAATAAGCGGGGAACATAGAAATGGCTTTCATATCCTGTATCGGTGAATACGTTTCAGCAACAGAAGTAAGGATACTGTACAGCGACCGCACATCTTTGACCCGTTGATTTTCCATTAGCCGCAGGTAAATATTATCACGGGTAAAATAAATATCCACTGTTTTGTTCTTAAAGGCTTTTAGTTCCTGATTGTTTCGTCGTACCACAGCTGCATTGTACAAAATATCATTACCCGGTTCTATTTTAATACCCCGGTAGAGGTACATATTATTATTAAGCACATCGTTATTCTTTGATAACCCTTCTTTCTTGTCAATTGGAATACCTGTGAAGTCGGTGATTTTGTATGCCCCGCTGAATGCACCGTGAATAGCAACATTTTTATTATTCAATGCCCGGCCCGGGGGAACAGTATTTATTTTAACAGCCGTCCCGAGTAACTCATTTAATTCCTTTTGTAGTTTTATTTTCAATTCATCAAAATAAAATGCCCGGCCGCTCAGCATTACTGACTTTATTCTTTTCTTAATGTCTTTGGTAATAACGTCTTTGATACTGGCGATAATACAATGTACAATACAATCTGTTGCTTTATTAATGATACCTGTTACTTCATCATCCCATCTTATGCTTCTGCCCTTTAAAATAGCTTCAGCATATTGTAACAAGGTTGACTGGTCTTTATATAGATTGCCAATCATTCTTTCCGTACTTACTGAGTTTTCTGCCAGTTGTGCAAATTCAGTAATGCTGACTGCCTGCAGGTTCTTAAATTTCTTTTTCTGCTCTTCCATCAATTGGATAAAATTCAAGACATCTGCGGTCAGATTCTGGTCGAGAATATGGCGGCTGATAAAATCCTTTACAGAAATATCATTACTTCCCGGAATAGCTTTTAACACCAGCGTTAAAAAGTCCTCAGCAAATCCATACAACAGTACATTCCCTGCCCCTGCAAAACCTGTTCTGAAAAAGCTGGAGTAGTTTTCATTATCATCTGCCAGCAGCATAGAAATATCCGTCGTCCCTTTACCACAGTCAATTACCAATGCTATCTCGCCATTTGAAAGATTTACTTCATCTGCATGGGTTTGCTGGTAACCCATAAAAGCCGCATCACTTTCAGAAATGGTTTCGTATTCAATATATAATGTGTCGGCAGCAATTCCTAATGACGACAATAAATTTCCGGTCTGGTTTCTCAGTTCATTAAGCATTTCAAATACATCATGCTGAGTATAAATATTCGGTACTAATAAAGTAACAATAATGCCCCCGTGCTGAAACGATGGCTTAGTACTTATCATCAATCGCAAAATCCGTAACAGTACTGCACTTATCAATTCCTTTTTATGAGAACGGATACTGTAGTCTTCTGTGTAATTCCCCATAGACAATTGCAGGCTCTTTTCAATACCCAGTTTCAGGTTAGGGATAATTTCATAGTCATCCCGGAAAGAAAGCTGTGTAGCCGCTACTTCCTGCCGTGTAATAAATAATCGGATTTCATCTTCCGTTGTATTATTGGTAAAGTTGAAAGGGAAAGTTTTTCGTTCTTCCCGGCTGATTCGTTTCTTCACCGCATAAAAAGAACGATACAACATATTCTGTCCGGCCTCATTATTCAAAAAATCTTCTCTTTTCCAATTCTTAGTACTATCTGTTATATTTAGCTGGCTGATAATATTCTCCAGAATATCATACTGCACAATAGCTGATTGCGGGCCGCAATTCTTGTAACCAACCTGGCTGGCTTCGCTGCCAAAATCAATCACCACTCTCTGGCAGTTTTTGGAACGGACAATCGTAAATTGAAATTCCCCAGAATATTGTTCGTCTTCGCTATGGACTAATGTTACTTTCAATTGAAAAGGAACCTGCTCCACTTTATATTTATAAAATCCGACGGACACTCGTTTTTGGTCGGCTGAATAATCTAATCGCAGTCCCGATCCCTTGTCAGAGAAAGACTCAACAATAAAGGTTGAATTTTTCTTAATCACTAATTCAAAATCATTATCTACTTTTCTCAATGAAATATGGCATTCCCGCAACGGAATATCCTGCCTGTCAGAAGGTGCCATCTGGTTCAATACAATTTTACCGGGGTCTTCAATCGTCAGCAGTGGTGTCAACACCCTATCTTCAGCATGAACAACAAAATTAAAATCGGTTTCCAGTACACTCTTGTTAGAATGTTCCAACCTTGCAACAAAGTATCTGTCGCTTCTGATAAGTACGGGGAGATAATATAGTGCCATATTTTTATTTAATGATTAATAAATAATAATTACTCACGGCAAAACCACCGGTCATTATAATTGCCGGAATTATTCTTCATTGCAGATGAATAACAGAAATTAAATGCCTTTGCTTTAATAGATTCAAATGATACTGAAATACTATCACCCCGATAAGTATTATCTAATTGTCTTGTCAATAATTTATCATAACGGATATTAGTAAAGCGAAGCGTATCTGTAGTGTTTACTTTATTACTCTTCCATACTATTAATTTCACCACGGCATTATCCAGGTTGAAGCCAGTGCTATTATCAATAAAAATATCAACATTAAAATAACGGAAAGTGGTGCTGCTGGTTTCTCTTTCAGCATGTAGTTTCAATTCTATCCTGTCTGGCCATGTGTTGCGAAGGCGGAGATTATTTTTTGTATTCTTATCTATTGTCTGCCCACGGCTATCTTCAATCTCCCATATCAAGGAGTCCATATCCATTGCAGGAACATTGTCTGGTCTCTCAGCCGATATATTTAGCGGTTCAGCTTTTTCCCATTTTATTTTGGTGAAATTGACAATCAGAAATACTCCCGCAGCAGCACCAGTGATGTAGAGGGTTTTCTTTACCCAGCCATTACGGTTCTTTTTGACCGGTACAGTTTTAGCAACTGTAGCAACAGCCTTATCCTTTTTATTAATAGCAGGAACTTGTTTGTGGAACGCAGCATAGCTTATCCATTCATTGCTGCTGAATAGCCATACTCTTATTTTATCCGGTTGTTCAGCAGAGTCAATCAGCATTTGCAACTCTTGTTGCGATTTTACTTCTCTCACACCATTCATTCCGTCGGTAAACAGAAATTTGTCCATTGTCGTGCGGCGTAACCAGTGTTTTAGTGGTTGGTTAAGTGTAGAGAAGCATCAAATAGGCTTTAGTGTTTTAAGGAAGTGAAAAATTACGCTGGTGTACAATCACAGCAAATACACTGAAGCCGTTACAACAAAGTTTTATGAAAAAAAAGTGTGGTAGTAATTTCTTTATGATTTTGTAAACAAAATATTATAGAAGTATTTATACTAAAAAGGAAAATAGCTAAATCACCCAGCTATTCACGACCATCCACTGTCCAGTGAAAGCCATTTTGCAATACCGGCAACTTTCTCCAGTCAATTGCCTTACCTGTAATTTGTTGGTTTTTGCCGTCTCGGAAATATTTTATTGTCAGCATACTGTCTGTTTCCTGGTAGCTGAAGATGATAGTTGTCTGTTTAAACTCATAATCTGTCAGTACATACATATGTTTCTCTGTATCATAGCTAAGTTTATAATCCTGCATCCTATCTGCCTGATCCTGAAAAATCATATAGCCATCCTTGTGCATAAAAAATCTTTTAAGCGGCATTTTCTCTATAGCCAATGTATCCGTCCCTGCAATCATTTGTTTTACTGCATATGCCCCGTGCAGGTAAGACTTTTTTGCTGTGTCTCCATTAATGTTTCCAGATTTAATAAATGGATAAAAAACCTCTAAGCAAATAAGACCCATGGTTAACCATTTTAGAAAAACAGATAAGAATGTGTTGCTTAATAAAACAGCCTTTTCATCAACTGGTTTATGGCATCCATTTTTCTGTAGCAGCAATTGATAGAGCCTGTTACAATAAGGCATAAATAAATAAACAGTCAGGTATAAAAGGAAAAGTGAGAACAGTTTTACTGAAATATCGAACCCAAAATTTACCGCTATTACATTCCCCATTATACCAAAACTCAATAATAAGCCAATCAGCCGGGTTCTTTTAATTAATATTAAAATGGCAGTCAGCACTTCCAGCGAACCAAGAAAAATATTATAGAAATGTGATGTGCCCATCGAACTCCAGTACAGGAGATCTTTATCTACATTGCCGAGTAGTGTATAAAGTATGTTGGGTTCCGGAATATAAAACTGGTTCTTAAATATTTTGTCCACCCCGTATTTTAATAATTGCAAGGCGAGATAGTAAATAAACAGGGTATTAAAAAAAGCAATCACTTTCTCTCCATACAACGACCATTTTTTTATCCGCAGCTGTAATAAACTGACAAGGATGGCAAGAATAAAAAGCAATAGCACCAGGATATACATGGAAACTGAATCGGAATAAACCCGGGTGTCAGTTAGTGTTTTATTAAAAATCGTTGAAGAAACAAAGCCGATAAGCTTTCCAAAAAGGAAATCAGTAACTGAAAGCTGGATGTTTGTAATATTAAAAGGGAAAGGAATAAATACAATGCAGAAAAAAGCAAAGAAAGAAGCAATACTTTTAATAAAACTTCTTTTCATGCAATACCTGATTTATCAAAAAAAAATCTTATGCTTTTTGCAATCTTGGTTGATAAAATTTCCACGAAACCCATCCTCCTATCAAAGAAAGCAGTAAAATAGTTCCTAACATCAGCATCAGCTGCATATCAAATGGAGAATTATTGTTATTATCCATAGTAAATGCCGGTATCATGTTATCCTCATTGCTATTATCTTTCTTTTCATCCTTGTCTTTCTTTTTCTCTTTGCTTTTTTTATTATCATACCCTATAAACACCACCTCGTTAACAGGGTTAATATACCGTCCTGTAGCCGTAAGGATTTTCCTGATACTGTCAAGAGAATGTTTCCTGGCGAACAAAGGATCATTGTTTACAGTATCCTTATTCACCCACATGAACCGGGCAGAATCTTTTGGTTCATTAAATCCCCGGCTATAAACTTTTTTAACAACCACCGCCGTAGTTTTAGAGATATAAATCACACTGTCTAAATGATACGTTTTAATATCAGAAGGCAATCCAAAATTTGATTCTTCATTACTAAATATTATATTTTCCAGAGCAATGTGGAAATTCTCCATATTACCACTATGGCTTTTAAAAGCTATCTCTTTAGTTTGAGCCAACAGGCTGATACTGATGAGGCTCAATAAGGCAATGAATAGTTGACGCATAGGTGGATACATTTTAAAATTGATTGATTAAAGATAACAAAGATTTTTGTTGATTGGGATATCTGCAAAAGAGTACAACAGTTATACCGGATTTACCATTTTATCGTATCAGGTTTACTGTACCCTTCATGTCCGGCTGGTCATCTTTAAAATGAAGGAGGTAAACATAAGTACCGGCTGGCTGTGGCATTCCATTGTAGTTACCATTCCAGTCCACTTCAGCACCGGTAACCTGATAGATCAATTGCCCCCACCGGTTATATACACTTACCGTAGCTCCCAGCAATGGGTCAAGATAAGGAATCCTCCAACTATCATTTTTACCATCATTGTTAGGAGTAAAAGCTGTTGGCACAAAAATACCAGTTACTACTTTCACCAATACCTGATCTTCTTTGATACAGCCGTATTGTGATGTAGCAAATATTGAGTAATACATTTCCCTATCTGGCGACGTCACAGGATTAAGTACAGCAGCACTGCTTAAATAATCTGGTGGCGACCAGTTGAAATTAATGTTGCTGCTAGTGGTGGTAGCTCCCAGTATTGTCTGCCCGCCAGCTATTACAATTCTATCTGGTCCTGCATTGATAATAGGTTTGGGATGCACATTAATAGTAAGCACATTGGATCCAATCCGGCAGACATTGATACCAGCATTGTCGCTTTCTGCCACAGTGAGGCGATAACAATAATTACCCGCTGCTGTATTTTGTCTGTGATAAACCAGGGCAGTAGCTCCAGGAATATCTTTCCACGTTGTACCCGAATCAGCACTTACCTGCCATTGAAATACGGGTGACAAAAAGCCCGGCGAAACAAAAGCATTAAAATCATAACCCGTTTGCTCATCGATACATACATCAACTTTATTGCTGCCTCCTTGTATGGAAGAAGTAAGCACAGGGCCGCAGGGCCGGAGCGTAATATCATCCAACCCAAGATCATTACCGATACCGCCGGGTGCATTATTCGTCATGCGTAGTACAATAGTAGGGTTACCAACGGTGGTGGTAAAAAAGAAACCGTATTGTTTCCATTCCGGTTGAGGTGTAACAGCTATGCCCCCGGTATTAAATTGATTTAACACAGTGCCGGAAACTGTTTCGATACTGAAAGTAATATTGGGCTGGATACCGCTGGGTGATAACAGGACATTCATTATCCAGGCAGAAAATTCATAAGTGGTAGCTGAGCAAAGCCCGGTCAGTGTGGCTACAAAAAAATCGGCTGGTTGAAAAGATGCATTTACCAGCATAAAATTACCACCACCTGTGTGGTCTGCACTTACTGTATGCCAGGCATTGCCAAAACATCCGGAGGTGGATTGAGTAACTGTATAAAATCCATCGTTTGGACATGAAGAAGTGGTATAAGAATAAGAAGCTGCGGGTGTAACGCCGGGGTCATAATTTAGTGTATTGCCAAAAGTAATATTGATAGCAGGATCGCCAAGACTCCCCGAGCACAGTTGCGCTTTTGAAAATAAAGAAATACAAACAGTGAACATCAAAAAGAGTATCCGCATATGCTAATAAGTATAGAAAGTCACACTCACTAATTAAGCCTTTTAAAGTAGACTAAATTAGGTTATTTAATTTTTTGCTTGCCGGAAAATAAAAACCGCCCCCTGTTTCTATGAGACGGTATTGGGAACTGATAAAAAAACACGGCTTAATTCTTAATCAACTTATGAGTCTGTTGACGACCCGATTTATCTGAAATTCTCAGCAGGCGGTGGTTTGTAACTGCTTCCGGGTCGATGAAATTTTAATTGATACCAAATCTATTCAGGATATGTAAAGGGAGAGTGGGGAATTGGTAGTTGAGATGTAAGACTTAACAAGTGAAGGAGGTGTCTTTACGAATGATTTGCGGTTGAAGATTATGCGCTGCCATTCGTTTGTTTTTTTATACTTGTTCTCCAGTCGTAGTTCTTCTACCGGATAAATCCTGTCTGCTGCATTTTTCTGCTCTAACAGGCAGATTAAGCAGTTCCCAAGCAGAAAAATACCCCGAAATCGGTATTGCTCCCAGTCCGGATAAGAACTACCTTCATTTCATTATTATGACTCCATAATAACGACCTATACCCACCTTAATCCGTCATCTCTGAATTCACCTGAAAGGCAGGCCTTTTTAGTAGCAACGATCTTGTAGCATGTTTTCTGAAATCAGGAAAGTAAGTCATCATTGCTATCAGATAGTAATAAATCTATGTCTCTTTTTTTTAACTATTAAACCTTATAATTATGAAACAAAAATTTTCCGCAGCCATTGCTGCATTTGGCTTTTGCTTTTTACTCTGGTCATTCCAGAATGAGCCTGAAACAAATGAAAGACCCTCTCAAAAAAAACAATTACCTGTTTTTAAATTTTCTTCGCCGCAGGTTAATGAAGCTTTTGTAAAGGATGCCGGCAGAAACATTTTCGGCATGACCGGTAAAACAATCCGGCTGGAAGATAAACTGGCGGTGGAAGACAACCTCCGGCTTATTGAAATAGATATGAAAACGGGGGCCATCTGGGCATCCGACAGAGCCGAAATGTGGAATCCCGAAAGCAAAGCTCAGTTACCGGACGATAAAAAAGCCCGGTCTATTGCAGATAATTTGCTGAGTCAGTCAAAATTGTTACCGCAAAAATCAAAATTTGCCAGCTATGAATTTTCCAACACCGGCAATAGCTTTGCCAGCACATTTAATACAGATACAAAACAAAGAAGTGATGCTAAAATTGATGTGCAGGTGAATTATGCACTAAAATTTTCACCAGAGTACAATGCTGAAGTTGCAAAGATTCCGATAATCGGGGGAGCTACAGAAATAAATGTAACCCTGGGAGATGGTGGAAAAGTGATTGGCTTTTCCGGCATTCCCCGGCAGATTGAAAATGTGGCCGGTATGTATGACATGGTGGATAAACAAACTGCCGATAACCAGTTCAAGCGTATGATGGGCAATCTGAAAGAGCTTCAGTTCACCTCTACCCTTGCTTATTACACGGCGCCGCTGGGTACTGAGTCTTTTGTGTATCCGGTTTATAGCTACAAGGCCACCGCTTATATTGGTGGCAATAAAGTACCGTTGCGGATAGTAAATATCCCGGCTACAACTTTTAATAAATTTGTACCGCCTGTAAAAGAGATGAAACAAAGAACTGATAAAACAATTGCACCCCGCCGTGCTACTATGAAGGAAGCCATTGAAGAAGCAGGTGATAAATTAAATACTAAAACACCGCTGTATTTTAAAGGTGGTAATGCAGTTGGATCTACTCCCCCGCAATCAAGCTGGAAAGAATGTGGCACCTCCTGGATTGGTGAAAGTGGCGGCCTCGCCGGAAGTAAGAATAACGCAAAAGGTTTTAGAGACAAGCTGTCCGCAGAAGGCTGGTCGGTGAATTTTAATTGGGGTGATGCAGATGCATTTGAAACTGATTGGCGTCGCAATGATGACAGCTGGGTTGATGCAGCCGATTTTGTATTCTATACGGGTCATGCTAACATGAATGGCTGGGTGCTTAGCTCACCGGATGATGATTGGTTAGATTTTTCTGAAGCAGGCGCCAGTCCCGCAACTCCTGGTGACATGTGGGGCCAACAGGATCTTGAATGGGTAGTGATAGCTGCTTGCGGCCCTTTACAGGATGCTGCAATTGCCAGTG
Source organism: Chitinophagaceae bacterium (assembly GCA_031386125.1). Lineage (GTDB taxonomy): Bacteria > Bacteroidota > Bacteroidia > Chitinophagales > Chitinophagaceae > JJ008. The sequence continues at coordinate 2,405 of JANNCC010000021.1, read as the reverse complement.
GAGGCGGAGATGTATTTAACAGATGGGAAGGAGCTTTTGACGGGTTACATCAATTGCTTGGCTATGGTGCTATAACATTTGATAATGAAGATGAAGGAAAAAAACTGGCGCAATACTGCCGGGATGGTAATACAGTTATTGATGCCTGGTTCAGGGCAGCCAAAGAAATCCAACCTTCTACTAATGGATATGGTGCGCCGGATGGCCCGGATATTTATGTAGGTGTTGTTTATGCATATAGATCGGGAACCACCAGCCCTCATAATGATCATATCTGGGGACGAGGTTCTGTTGCGTCAGACCCTACCAGTCCTAACGTATTCGTAGCTATATGGTCAAGGTGTTAAGAACTAATAGAAAAAAAGAAGTCCCGGTTTTCGGGGCTTCTTTTTTATATTAATGCAGAAGTTCTATAAGAAAGAAAGGAAATTGTATTACTGAAGGATATAAGTAATCCCGTTGATATTCTGCCGGTACAAATTTGATTTCAGGCCACCTCCATATCCAATCCTGTCAAGAGAAGTGTACCATTGATAGCTTACGGAGCCAATACTTTTTATTTTTCCCCTGATAAACTTATCATCGAAGGAAGAATAGTAGGTAATGGCAGCGTTTCCAACTGTTTTCAGCTTTCCACGCAAACCTTCATTTTCAAATGAAGAATAATACTCCAGTAAGACAGTTCCGATAAATTTTATTCTGCCTTTAAAAGTCGCATCTTCATACTTGGTATAATAATCCAGGTAAATGTTGCCAACAGATTTTAGCTTCCCTATTTTGGCATCCGTTTCGTACTGGTTATAATAAGTAAGAAAACAGGTGCCGAGGCTTTTTACTTTGCCCCTGAAAACCGAGTCAGATTCCGGGCCATAATAATCAACCCTGCCCATATATGGTTGCAGCCTGGGAGCATAATAGTTAGCATTCCGCTCCGACTGCATTTCCAGTCCCCACTCAAGTATTTTACCCTCGTCTGAAATGCGTATCAGCACCCCATCCTGCCCCATAATAGCAATGGAAGAAAGGCTGGCACCCCCTGAAAAAGTTACCTGGCTTAATTGCTGGGAATAAGTACACAAGCCAAGAAGAAAGAAAGAGAGGAATGAAAAATATTTTTTCATATTACTTAAGCTGATTGTAAAGTTATTGAATTCTGATGTTTATATGCCGGAAAGCCTGGCTTTTGAACTTTCATTTCTAAATGAGGATAGCAATCCATTTTTTTGCTTGTTTTTGAAAAGAGATCAGGGGTTATAACTCCGTAAACGGCAGTTTCACCGATTTTATTAGTGATTTACAGAAAAAAAGTTCAGTTTTATATCTCACTTTTAAATTACAAATTATGCTACAGGAACTTATTCAAAAACTACAAAAATTGCATGGTCTGTCCGCAGAACAATCAAATAATATTTTAGCTACAGTAACAGGGTTTATCAAAGAAAAAATTCCATTGATAAAAGACAAGATAGAGGATTTGTTTGCTGCAAAACCTGCCGAACCAAAGGCTTCTGCATTTGATCAACCTGCCACCGAAGAAAAAAAGGAAGGGAATAGTTTTCTGGATAAAATAAGTGACCTGATACCGGGACAAGCTGGCGAAAAAATAGAAACCTTCGTAAAAGGTGCAGCTCACAAAGCAGAAGAAGTGTTTGACACGGTGAAAGAAAAGGCAAGTGGTATGTTTGGCGGGAAAAAGGATGAGAGTAAATAAACAGGACTTGCTGCTGTCTGGATGCAGTTTGTGGATGTATGATTGCAGGATGAAAAAATGTCAGTACAGATGCTGTATGATGAAGCAGAGATGTGCTATGATTGAGTGACCGCCATCAATGTTTGACCCTTCCCCAGCTATGATTGACCTTTCGCCAGCCCGGAACGACTTGCCGCCGCCGATGTTTGGCTTTCCGCCACCTATGATTGACCTTCTGCCAGCCCGGAACGACTTTCCGCCATCAATGTTTGACCCTTCCCCAGCTATGATTGACCTTTCGCCAGCCCGGAACGACTTGCCGCTGCCGATGTTTGGCTTTCCGCCACCGATGTTTGAGTTGCCGCCAGCCCGGAACGACATGAAGCGACCGCAGATTGGGGTAAAATGGTATAAGAAGCTGTTTTTCAGGTGAAAGCGATAAGCGGATTTCCTATCATTTACGCCATGGTTTGTGAAGACACAAACAATGGCTAAGGAGAAAGAAATATGTGTTTCATTGTACCTTTAAAAAACCCAGCTCATACACCTGCGGTTGCATTTTTTCCGTCAGTGCTTTGTAGGCTTCTTCAAAAGCTTTGAAAGATACCGGCGTAACATCGCCACTGGCATTCCGGGCTTGTAAGGCTTTTCTTATTTGATACCAACCTACATCGGCACGGTTTAATTTTAATTCATCTCTTACTGTTCTTACATC
>JANNCC010000015.1:0-2017 GCA_031386125.1 Chitinophagaceae bacterium | reverse complement strand
TTACCATAATGGCTACATCACCGGCTTCTTTTATGGCGAGTAAACCATGTACACAGCAGTAATCAAACTCAATGCCCTGGCCAATCCTGTTGGGGCCACTGCCCAGTACAAATATGGCCCCCCTGCCCCCCGAAAGGGGGTTCTCAGACCCTGATTTTGCAGCAACTATTGATTCATTATGCATTACTTGCTTGCTTCGGTCTCCGGGATTTCCTCCCCCTTCGGGGGAAGTAGAGGGGGCCTCAAAAGTAGAATAGAAGTATGGCGTTTTCGCTTCAAACTCAGCACTGCAGGTATCAACCATTTTAAATACACGGGTAAGCCCCATGGCTTTTCTTCTTTCATAAATTATTTCAGCATCTTCTTCTTTCATGATACGAACAATCTGCTCATCACTAAAGCCTAAAAACTTTGCTTCTGTTAAAACATCATCAGGCAAAGTTTTTAAATCGTATTGTGCAATCTGTTTTTCGCAATCACATATTTTTTGAATCTGGTAAATAAACCAGCGGTCAATTTTTGTGCTTTCGCAAATGCGTTTTATACTGGCACCGGCCATCAGCGCATCTTTAATTCTAAAAATTCTATCCCACTTTGGTATTTTAATATACTCAATCAATTCATCGGCATGCATTAAACTCTTACCATAATAACCTAAACCAACGGCTTCATTCTCCAAACTCTGACAGGCTTTTTGAACCGCCTCCGCAAAGCTTCTTCCAATGCCCATAACTTCACCCACGCTTTTCATCTGAAAACCAAGAGTATCTTTTGCACCTTTAAATTTATCAAAGTTCCAGCGTGGTATTTTTACAATTACATAATCAAGTGCCGGTTCAAAATAAGCCGATGTTGATTGCGTAATTTGATTTTTTAATTCATCTAAATTATAACCAATGGCCAGCTTTGCTGCAATTTTTGCAATGGGGTAACCGGTTGCTTTACTGGCCAGGGCCGATGAGCGGCTAACCCTGGGATTAATTTCAACCACAATAATTTCTTCTGTTTGCGGGTTGAGGGCAAACTGCACATTACACCCGCCGGCAAAATTGCCCAAATCCCTCATCATACGTATGGCGGTGTTGCGCATGAGCTGGTATGCCGTATCACTTAAAGTCATTACCGGTGCCACTGTTATCGAATCGCCGGTGTGTACACCCATGGGGTCAAAATTTTCAACCCCACAAATGATCACCACGTTATCTGCATTATCACGCAGCAATTCAAGTTCAAATTCTTTCCAGCCCAGTACGGCTTTTTCTACCAGTACTTCATGTATGGGGCTTGCAATTAACGCCGTGTTCAAGGCTTCATCCAACTCAGCTTTATTAAATACTATACTGCCGCCACTGCCACCCAAAGTAAAAGATGGCCTAAGCACCAACGGAAATCCAATCTCCTGTGCAAATTCTTTTCCTTCTAAAAAAGAGTTGGCAATTTTTGCCTGGCAAACCGGTATGCCCATTTCAATCATCCACAGGCGAAATTTTTCCCGGTCTTCTGCCTTATCAATGGCCTTAATATCTACACCAATCAATCTTACATTATTTGCTTCCCAAATACCCAGCTCATCTACTTCTTTACAAAGATTAAGGGCGGTTTGGCCGCCCATGGTTGGCAAAACAGCGTCAATCTTGTTTTCTTCCAAAATCTGTTCAATACTTTCAACAGTAAGTGGCAACAGGTAAACCCTGTCGGCCATCATCGGGTCGGTCATAATAGTAGCCGGGTTACTGTTTATAAGAATAACTTTTACGCCTTCTTCCCGTAATGAACGGGCAGCCTGTGTACCTGAATAATCGAACTCACAAGCCTGGCCGATAATAATGGGACCAGAACCTATAATTAAAACTGATTGAATAGAGTTGTCTTTTGGCATGGTAGATTTGCCTGTGTTGTGGCGTGCAAAAGTAATTGTAAATGATGTAAATAAAAAACCTGTATGAAAACATACAGGTTTTTATTAAATTTTTTATAAAGAAAGAAGTTACTTATTTATAGGCACCATTACATCCCA
>JANNCC010000213.1:0-21851 GCA_031386125.1 Chitinophagaceae bacterium | reverse complement strand
GAATGCGGCTGGTGGAAGAAGCTCCTAGTGATAAAGCTAACGGCAATGCACCGAGTGACATGGCTAAACTTGTCATCAATATTGGTCGTAGCCTCTGTGTAGCAGAGTAAATCGCTGCTTCACTTTTCTTCATTCCTTTCTCCTGGTTTTTATTGGCAAATTCTACGATCAGGATACCATTTTTCGTTACCAATCCTAACAGCATAATTATTCCGATCTGTGAAAAAATATTTAGTGTTTGCCCGAATAACCATAATGATAACACGGCTCCGGCTATTGCAAGCGGCACGGTGCAGATGATGATGATTGGGTCAATAAAACTTTCAAACTGTGCTGCCAGAATCAGGAAGATCAATCCTAAGGCAAGCAAAAAAGCGAAGCCGGTATTGCTGCTGCTTTCTTTAAAATCTCTTGATGAACCAGAGAGAGAAGTTGTAAATGTTTCATCAAGCAATTTATCGGTGATTTTTTCCATTTCAGCAATGCCATCACCGATTGTCTTGCCAGGTTGCATGCCAGCCGAAACAGTAAAAGATTTATACCGGTTAAAATGGTAAATGGTAGGTGGGGTGTTTGATTCAGTAGTGGTAACAAGATTATCAAGGCTGATCATTTCGTTCCGGTTATTACGAACAAACAAGGTTTTCAAATCATTCGGTTCATCCCGGTCATTTCGTGCCACTTGACCTATCACTTGGTATTGCTTACCATCTTTGTTAAAGAATCCAAGCCGGCGATTACTGTAGGCCAATTGCAACGTTTGAGAAATATCATTGACAGTAACACCAAGTTCAGCAGCTTTTAACCGGTTAATTTCTACTCTTAATTCAGGTTTGTTAAACTTTAAGTCAATATCAGCATTCATCAACACTTTACTTTGCCTTGCTTCTTCCATTAATCGGGGGATAATAGCTGTCAGTTTTTCAAAATTATTATTTTGAATAACAAATGAAACAGGCTGACCTCCACGCCGGCTGACTGATATAGTTTGTTCCTCTATTGCAAAAGCCCGGCCTTCATTAAATTTTGACATATTTCTGTTTACCATACCGACAATTTCTTTTTGCGATCGGCTTCTTTCATTTGGCGGTACCATTGTTACCCGGACAAAACCAGTATTGGCATTCCCGGAACCGGAAAAACCCGGCGAAGTAAAGCTGAGCAATAAAACTTTCTCAGGCACTGAGTCCATCATAAAATTATTAACCCTATCCACATATTTATCCATTGCATCGAAAGAAGTTCCTTCTGGTGCCGTTAAGGATAAACGAAACTGACTTCGGTCTTCCATCGGAGCCAGTTCAGATTGAAGATTTCTACCTACAAAAAAGATTGAAGCGACGCAAATTGCTATCAATATAATCGCCATCCACCGAACACCCATAAATCTACGAAGTGCTGCCTGGTATGAATTTTCCATCCACACAAAAAAAGGTTCAGTCTTAGTATAGAACCAGGAATGCTTGTGCTCACTTTTTTTACTGAGTTTTACGTTAAGTACCGGTGTTAATGTAAGTGATACAAAGGCAGAAATTAATACGGCACCTGCGACAACAATCCCAAATTCCCGGAATAATCGTCCCACAAAACCCTGGAGAAAGACGATCGGAAGAAATACAACCGCCAGTGTGATGGATGTAGCAATAACGGCAAAATAAATTTCTTTTGAACCTTCTACGGCAGCTTGCCACTTATTCATTCCTTTCTCCATCTTTTTGTAAATATTTTCCGTTACTACAATACCATCGTCTACCACAAGACCTGTAGCAAGCACTATAGCCAATAGGGATAGCACATTAATAGTATAGCCCATCAGATACATGATAAAAAAAGCACCTATCAGGGAAACCGGAATATCTATCAACGGGCGGATTGCAATGATCCAGTCACGGAAGAACAGGTAAATGATCAGGACAACAAGCAGGATCGACATCAATAGTGTATCTTTTACTTCAAGGATAGATTTCTTGATATACTTTGTCTGGTCTGATGAGATTTTGATTATCACATCTTCCGGTACATCTTTTTTTATCTCCTCTAATCTTTTATAAAACTCGTTGGATATTGAAACGTAGTTAGAACCGGGCTGTGGAATAAGGGCTAATCCTATCATGGGAATGCCATCTCCTTTTAATATTGTCTCTTCATTTTCCGGCCCCAATACGGCTTCACCAACCTGCTGCAAGCGAATATCGGTACCATTAATATTTTTTATGATCAGATTATTGAATTCTTCTTCAGTATTTAATTTTCCAAATGTCCTGACAGATAGTTCTGTCATGTTACCGGATATTTTCCCGGAGGGTAGTTCTACATTCTCTCTTAACAAAGCTGCCTGTACATCATTAGCTGTTATATTAAAAGAAATCAGTTTGGCCGGGTCAATCCATATGCGCATTGCATATTTTTTTTCTCCCCATATTTGAATCCCACTAACACCGGGTATCGTTTGCAGTCTTTCAACCAATACATTATTGGCATATTCAGTCATCTGCAATTGATTCCGGGTATTACTTTGAACAGTCATGGAAAGAATAGATTCAGAGCTGGCATCTGATTTGGAAACAACAGGTGGCGAATCAAGGTCTGGTGGTAAGGACCGCTGTGCCTGCGAAACTTTATCCCGTACATCATTGGCAGCTGATTCGAGGTTTTCACTCAATTCAAATTCAACATTTATACTGCTGCTGCCGTTACTGCTGCTGGAGGTAATATTTTTAATACCGGCAATTCCATTGATTGCTTTTTCTAAAGGCTCAGTTATTTGTGATTCGACAATATCAGCATTAGCACCCGCATAATTTGTGCGTACGCTGATATTGGGAGGATCAATTGCCGGATAATCTCTTACTCCCAAAAATTTAAACCCGATAAGACCAAACACCACTATGACAATATTCATCACAATGGCGAGAACCGGTCTTCGTAAACTTAATTCTGAGATGTTCATAGTTTGATACTAATGTGAATGGTGAATAAAAACATCAGGCCACTTTGACCATTCACTTTTGGCTATTGACAATTTTTCCAATCTGAATTTTTCCTTCTGGTCTTACACTTAATAGTCCTGTTACTACTACTGTGTCACCAGGTTTCAATCCGTTAGTTATCTGAACTTTTGCTGAATCTCTTACTCCTGTTGTTACATCAGCAAATACGGCTGTGCCACTTTTGTATAAAATAACTTTCTTTCCTCTCGCCTGTGGAAGTATTGCCTGTGTTGGTACTAACAGGGCATTTGGGTCAGGGTCAAAACTCAATTGTACTTTGGCAAACGAACCCGGTAATAATCCCGGATCACTTCCCATTACTGCTGCTCTTACAGTAAGGCTGCGGGTATTTTCTGTTATGTTAGATTCTGTAGCTACAACTTTTGCGCCCAATTGTTTTTTAGAACCTTCAAATGTGAAAGTGACTAATTGCCCCATTTTAATCTGGTCAATATATTTTTCAGGAATGGTGAAATCCAATTTCAATTGGTCAGTTTGATTAATGATGGCGATAACTGATGCAGGAGAAACATAAGAACCGGGACTTATATTTTTCAATCCTAACTTACCACTGAACGGTGCTCTTACCACAGTTTTTGAAATACTGGTTTGCAAAATGCCGATATCGGCTCTCAAACTATTTACCTGGAGTAAACTAATATCATAATCCTGCTGGCTGATGCCCTGTATTTTTAATAGCTGGGCTTGCCGGTCTTCTGTTTTTTGTGCCAGTGCCAGTTGTATTTGTACTTTATTCAGTTGTGCCCGCAGATCACCATCGTAAAGTTTGGCCAGCACTGTTCCTTTGCTTACATATTTTCCTTCGGCCACATTCAGTTGCACAATTCTTCCGGCTACTTCCGGGTGTATTTCAGCCATTTCATTCGGCACAATATTGCCCGGAACTTCAATGTTTTCCTGGAAAGGTTCTGGTCTTACTATATAACCATCCACCTTCATCGGTGGTGCTTTAGCAGCACCGCCTTGCTGCGGAGCAGTTTCTTTCTTTTTCTTTCCACCGCAGGCAGACAAGGATAAAATAATAATTGAAAGAAGTAATGTGATGATTCTCATATGTGTTTGTGGTGCAATGGTAAAAAATCAGGTCACTAAAGATAATGGATAATAACAAGGGTTTAGACGGGAAAGCATCCTCTTTCCTTCGTTGATTTTCAGGGAAGTATTAACGGCTATATGATTGGATAAATGGCAGTTACGATTTTGCCAATAAAGTTCTCTTTACTTTATTAGATTGGTGAAGAAGTTGCTGTTTTTCTTTGCTGAGTATAGTAACATGCCCCATTTTACGACCGGGTTTTGTTTGTTTCTTACCATACAGGTGAACAAAGGCATCTTCGATCTTCAACACTTCTTCAAGCCCTTCGTATTTCACATCGCCACTAAAACCATCAGCCCCGATAATATTGACCATTATAGATGGAAGGATAGCATCCGTATTTCCCAGCGGATAGCCGAGCATTACTCGCCACAGCATATCAAACTGGGAACTGTAATGTGCTTCAATAGTATGATGGCCGCTGTTATGTACCCTTGGTGCTGTTTCATTCACCAACACAGTACCATTCTTATCAACAAACATTTCTACGGCAAAAATGCCGGGTGACTTAAAATTCCTGGTAACAGTCAGCGCAATGGCTTCTACTTTGTAAAGTGTTTGGGTGTCGAGTTCAGCAGGGCATAACTGGTAGTCAAGAAGGTTTAGAACCGGGTCAAATAGCATTTCCACCGGTGGATACAAAGCAGTTTGCCCTGTTGAATTGATGGCCACCATTTGTGCAATCTCTTTGTGAATAGCCACCATCTTTTCCAAAACAGAAGGAGCATCAAATCCTTTTGCTATATCTTCTTTTGTTTTTAGTAACTGAACCCCTTTGCCATCATAACCTCCTTCACCAATTTTATGAACGGCGGGTAAAAAATTTTCCTGCTGATTTAATTCTGTCAGGTTATTAGTAATAACAAATTCAGGACTAGGGATGGAATGTTGCTGGTAATATTGTTTCTGTAAAATTTTATTCTTGATTGTTTTCAGCACCGATGGCCGGGGATACACTTTTACTCCCTCTGCTTCCAGCTTTTCCAATGCCTCCACATTTACATTTTCAATTTCAATGGTGATGGCATGTAAATTTTTTCCAAAGTTATAAACGGCATCAAAATTTTTAATATCTCCTTTAGTAAAATGATGACACAGATGGGCTGCCGGGCATTCATTGTCGTTTTCCAGCACAAATGTTTCAACGGGGTAATTGGCAGCTGCTTGTAATAACATTCTTCCGAGTTGTCCGCCGCCGAGGATGCCGATTTTTAACATGGAAGCAAAGATAAGTAGCGAACTTTAAGGTTTTTTGCTCTTGTTGGATTTTTGCAAAAGCATCACGCCGTCGTTATGTTTTGTAAGTGAACAAAGCATAAGACAAGACACTAACCACATAAAACCTGTTAGCATTTTTGGAAAAAGGGTATAAAATTTCCCAAATTCGGCAATATTTTCCCTTGGCAATGTTCACAGTGCCTGCAGAATATAAAATCCAAAGACGATAAAGAAAGATATATTTACGAACCAGCATTTTTTTTACCTGTAGTTACCAAATTATCCCCTCAATGTTTCTTTGAAAGTTCGCAAGTCGCCTGTTCCTTTCGATTTTTAAAAATGAAACCTTCTTTGGAGTAATAATTGTGTTGAAAGCATGCCTAATCAGTTAATCATGAACCCTGAACAACAACTTGTGCCTTTTAATGTATTGCTTGCAGAGGATGATAAAGATGACCAATTTTTCTTTAATAAGGCATTAAAAGAGATTTCTATTTCTACTGAACTTGCCACTGTTTATGACGGGGAAGAACTCATGATGTACCTTTCTGAGAATTTAGAACATCTTCCGGATGTTCTTTTTCTGGATATTAACATGCCCCGTAAAAACGGGATTGAATGTATAGCCGAGATAAGGCAAAGCAAAAAACTGAAACATCTCTTCGTAGTCATGTTCTCAACATTTTATTCCCGGTACATTGACTATGAGGAAGAAACGATAAAAAAAATTAAAGCAATTGGAGTGGATGATTTTATCCGCAAGCCACATGATTTTGAACAACTTAAAGAGATTATTCATAAAGTACTGCTACGGGGAATAGATAAAAAGGTATTAAAAGAACCGACGAATCTTATTTAACTATTTCCTGATGCGGCAACTATTTTCAACCAGCAATTAAAATATTTTTCCTTCATATGAGTATAAAAAAAATACACATCTTGCTTGCTGATGACGATACTGATGATTGCTACTTTATCAAAGAAGCATTAAAAGAATTTTCACTATCTACACATCTTACGGCTGTGCATGATGGGGAAGAACTGATGCAATTGCTTGCCAACGAAACAAACAAACTCCCTGACGTTCTTTTTCTTGACCTTAACATGCCCCGCAAAAATGGCTTCGAATGTTTATCCGGGATAAGAAGCAATGAAAGGTTAAAATTACTTCCTGTAATTATTTATTCCACTTCCTTTCATAAGGAAATTGCTATTATGCTTTACAACAACGGGGCGAACTACTATATAAGCAAGCCCGTTGAAATTTCACACCTGAAAAAAACGGTACAGGATATTATCACCCGTATAGCTGCAGGAGATATTTCGCAACCGGCTATTGAAAATTTTGTGCTTACCGTAGAAAGAAGGAATTACCAAAAACTTTTCTGGTTTAATGATTTTTTTGTAATCCCTTTTGGCCGGGGAAATTAATGTATCTATCATGACAGCTAAACAACAAAATACTCCACTCAATGTTCTGCTTGCCGATGATGATATTGATGATTGCATTTTTTTTAAAGAAGCAGTTGAAGAATTGCTGATACCCACAACATTCAGGATTGTGCATGAAGGAGAGCAGCTCATGCGGTTACTTACTAACGAAGCAACCGAACTTCCCGATGTTCTTTTTCTTGACCTGAATATGCCCCGCAAAAACGGCTTTGAATGTTTATCTGAAATAAAGGACAACAACAAACTTAGTCAGCTTCCTGTTATTATTTTCTCCACTTCACTGGAGCAAGAGGTGGTAAACCAGTTGTACAAAAACGGGGCTCAGTATTTTATCCGCAAGCCTTCTGATTTTTCGCAATTCAAAAAAATAATTCAGCAAACGATTACAATTATTGCAAAAGAAAATATTACACAGCCAGCAAGAGAAGATTTTGTACTCACTGTGGGAAAGGGGTTGACTATTTAAGCAAGCTGGACTAAAACTCATTTTTCAGTTTTAGAATGAAACAACTTTAACGAAACAGCATATGGCAAAAAGAAACGAACCGGGGGATGATGAGTTAAGTATTGCTCACAAAGAACTTGTCTTTGAAAGGGAAGAAAAAGAAAAGCTGACAGAAGCGTTAGCCATTGCCAACAATGAGCTTGTCTTTCAAAATGAAGAGAAGGGTAAACGGGCAGCGGAGTTGGGCATTGCTAACATCGAACGTACGTTTCAGGATGAAGAGAAAGGCAAAAGGGCAGCGGAGTTAGGCATCGCCAATAAAGAATTGGTGTTTCAAAACGATGAGAAAGAGAAACGGGCCGCAGAATTGGGCATTGCTAACAAAAAATTGGTGTTTCAAAACGATGAGAAAGAGAAACGGGCCGCTGAATTGATCATTGCCAACAAAGAACTTATTTTCCAAAATGATGAGAAAGAGAAACGGGCAGCAGAATTAATCGTTGCCAACAAAGAACTTATTTTCCAAAATGATGAGAAAGAGAAACGGGCAGCAGAATTAATTATAGCTAACAAAGAACTTGCTTTTCAAAATGAAGAGAAAGAGAAACGGGCAGCTGAGTTAATCATCGCCAATAAAGAACTGGCCTTTCAAAATGAAGAAAAAGAAAAACGGGCAGCGGAGTTAATCATTGCCAATAAAGAGCTGGCCTTCCAGAATGAAGAGAAAGAAAAAAGGGCGGCTGAGTTAATCATTGCTAACAAAGAGCTGCTGGCATTTACTTATGTGTCAAGTCATGATTTGCAGGAGCCGCTGCGCAAAATACAGACCTTCGTAACGATCATTCTGGAAAAGGAAGAGAAGAATCTGTCTGACAATGGTAAATATAATTTCCAGCGAATGCAATTGGCAGCAGGAAGAATGCAACAACTTATTGACGATTTATTAGCCTTCTCCCGTATTAACACTACCGAACTTAAATTTGAAAAAACCGACCTCAGTTTAATTATTGAAGAAGTAAAAACAGAACTAAAAGAGATTATTCTGGAAAAAAATGCGACCATTGAAGCTACCGAAATTTGCCCTGTCAACATTATTCCCTTTCAGTTTCGGCAACTCATGTATAACCTTATAAGTAATGCACTGAAATTTTCAGATACTTCCAGACCATCACATATAGTTATCAAGAGCAGAATTGTAAAAGGGAGTATGTTAAACAATGAAAAGCTTTCTCCTGAAAAAAAATATTGCCATATCACCGTCAGCGACAATGGTATTGGCTTTGAACCCCATTTTAACGAACGCATTTTTGGAGTATTCCAGAAACTGCACAGCAAAGAAGTATATGATGGCACCGGTATCGGGCTTGCAATCGTTAAAAAAATAGTAGAAAATCACAATGGTATCATTTTAGCAACCGGCGAATTAAATAAAGGAGCCACATTTGATATTTATATCCCTGCTAACTAAGGAAAGGAAACGTTTCCCGAAGTATTGTAGCTGGCTAAAAAATTCTTTCACTTCATCCCAATCCTTTTTATCTTTGTTCTGTGCTTCCAGATTATCCCCATAAACTCTTTACAGATTCCCGGAGCAACTTTAACCTGCTGATGGAAGCACTGGCAATGGATAGTATTTGATTTTGAACCTGCCTGTCGGCAGAAAGGCTAACTGCTGAGATTCTCTCTTTCATTTTTAAATTCAAAATCATGAACACAACAACACTTACCGAGAAAGGCATTGCAACACCAACAGATTTTTTACCATTACAAGGCACGGACTATGTAGAGTTTTATGTAGGCAATGCCAAACAAGCAGCACATTTTTATAAAACAGCTTTTGGTTTTCAGTCGCTGGCTTATGCAGGGCCGGAAACAGGGGTGAAGGACAAAGTGAGCTATGTAATAAGACAGAATAAACTCACTTTCGTTTTAACAACTCCGCTGAGAACTGACAATGAAATTGCTGACCATATCTACAAACATGGTGATGGGGTAAAAGTGATAGCTTTAATGGTGGAAGATGCGGCATCTGCCTTCGAAGAAACTACCAAACGGGGTGGCAAAGTTTACCAGGCGCCAACCGTATTGAACGATGACAATGGCGAAGTGGTAATAAGCGGTATTCACACTTATGGGGAAACAGTTCACCTTTTTATTGAAAGAAAAAATTACACCGGCGTTTTTATGCCCGGCTTCAGAGAATGGAAAAGTAATTATAATCCATCATCAACAGGTTTGCTATATGTTGACCATTGTGTTGGTAATGTTGGCTGGAACCAGATGAATCCCTGGGTAAAGTTTTATGAAGAAGTAATGGGCTTCCGCAATATTTTAAGTTTTGATGATAAAGATATTTCCACCGAATACTCAGCACTGATGAGTAAGGTGATGAGTAATGGTAACGGGTTTGTGAAATTCCCCATCAACGAACCGGCCGAAGGAAAAAAGAAAAGTCAGGTGGAAGAGTATCTTGATTTCTATAATGGCGAAGGGGTGCAGCATGTGGCTATTGCCACGGCTGACATTGTAGCTACGGTTACTGAATTACAAAAAAGAGGGATAGAGTTTTTAACTATTCCTGCCAGCTATTATGAAACGGTGCTGGAAAGAGTGGGAAAGATTGATGAAGATTTAGAACCGCTGCAAAGACTGGGTATTTTGATTGACAGGGATGAAGAAGGATACCTGCTTCAAATTTTCAGTAAGCCATTAGAAGACAGGCCGACATTATTTTTTGAAATCATACAACGGAAAGGTGCCAAAAGTTTCGGTAAGGGAAATTTCAAAGCTTTGTTCGAAGCATTGGAAAGGGAGCAGGATGAAAGAGGAAATTTGTAGTTCCGGAATAGGGAATAAAAATTGTATAACTGGAAATGCACAGGTGTGGGTAAAAATCGCTTTTCTTTAGGGTTTTTAATACCAGCCTGTTCATACTTCTGCCGCATTTCAGTTATTTTTACAATTACTTTAAAAGAATCGTTGAAATATAATCTGTTACCCGCCGTTAATCCTTAACAGAAACTATGACGAAAAACCTCTTGGCAGCCCTTTTATTTATCAGTTTCGCTTTCGTTGTGTCTGCCCAGCCGGCACAGTCAAAAGCCGGCACTTCTTTCTCCTTTATTGATTATCAGAAGACATTTCCCCGCCCGAACGAGGCATTGGAAAAAAAAATGGATACCCTTCAAAAGCAATTTGAAGCGAAGAAACTGGTATGGCCTGCTAAATACATTTACATCAGGTCTTTTAAATATGACAGCCAACTGGAAGTGTGGGTGAAGAACGAGATTAAAGACCAATTCCAGCTTTTTAAAACATATAAGGTATGTGCATTAGCCGGTACACTTGGCCCTAAAAGAATGGAGGGTGATTACCAGGTGCCGGAAGGTTTTTACTACATCAATGTTTTTAATCCTAAGAGCAACTATTACTTGTCACTGGGAATTAATTATCCTAATGTATCAGATAAAATATTGAGTGATTCTCTACGGCCGGGCAGCGAAATTTATATTCATGGTAGTTGTGTTACTGTCGGCTGTATTCCTATCCGGGATGAACAGATAGATGAGCTGTACATTTTAGCAGCTTATGCCAAAGACAACGGACAGGATTTTATCCCGGTGCATATTTTCCCTATCCGGTTTAATGTGGATAGAAGCGTAAAATATTTAGAAAGCCTTACCAAAGACGACCAGGCGTTGAAAAAATTTGCTGATAAAATGGAGGATGCATTTGATTATTTCGATAAATACAAACAATTGCCGGTGGTGATGATTGGCGACAAAGGCCAATACATGATTAATGAAGTGCCACCCCGCAAAGCCAAACTTACCGAGGAGGAAAAAAAGCCTGTTAAGAAGCCTCCGATGCAGCACAAAACAAGAAATGTGGGTGTGCTGGCAGATGCTGTTCATCAATGGCCACAATACCCTGGTGGTGGCAATACTTTTCTGAAATATCTTGAAACACTGGGTAAAGACATGGTAGCTTATTTACCAAAAGGGGTAAAGAAAGCTTATGTACAGGTGGAATTTGTAGTGGACAAAGACGGAGTGCCGGTAAATTTTAAAATATTGAAAAGTGTAAAAGATGGTGATGAGTTCAATGATGAACTGATTATCCGCATGGAAAATATGGGAACCTGGAAACCTGCTATCCTGCATGATAAGCCTGTTGCCAAGAAGATGATACAGACTGTGACGATTGATGCGGGACATTAAACGATTCTTTATTATTGTAATATTTCTCCGATTAAAGAACTCCATTCTTTAAAAGTATATTTCCCTGGTAGTTTTACTTTCATTCTTATTTTTAAGGTATTACCTTTATTGTCCGGTAGATTATTACTTAGCAAGTATAAAATGACCGGTCTGTTTAATCTAAATACCCTAAAAAAAATTTTATGAAAACAAATCAACTCAATTTTTTTGCAGCAATCGCTTTTGTAATTTTAAGTGCAGGATGTCAAAGGGAAGCACATCAGGAAATATCTGCCAAAGACAGTCAGATAAAAGCTGTAATTCCAACTGCTGAAAATAATTTACTGTCATCCAGAGAATCCGGTTCTTCAGGATCATGCAACCCCAACGCTTTTACTGTTGTACTTGAAAGCCACACTTTTATTAATGGTAATTGGGAGTGGATATGGAGTGTGCAAAATTCTAATCCCGGAAGCGGAAATAATGGAACTGTGCAGGACCTTAGTCATTGGGGGATGCAGTTTGGAACATGTTTTAACTGGTCGGCTGTAATCAGTGCTGCTTATAGCTATAACGGCTACGACTGGACAGGATTTGTCCCTTCTTATCAACCGGATCCCAGTCAAAGTTGTATGACAAGCTCTGTGCTGAAATTTGATTTTGGTACATCGGGCAGCCTTAAATCTTATTACAAACTGGTTCTTAATCAGGATTACCTAACAGACAGTGCGAATGCCTATTATAAATCAGGAAAAACGACAGGCTGCTGCACATTTACTTTTAATGGTGTTGGATGCCTTAAAGAAGGAGATATTAAGTAGATAAGATTAAATAGTTTAATTATCCATCCTGCTTTCTGACATTAATACCTGAATTGTTTCAGGTGTTTGCTGCCGGAGCAGGATGGATTTTTTTTGAGTCATTTTTTCAAAAATTTCTTTTGTATAATGCCGGATAGTAAGCAACGATAAGCCTTTTACTACCTGAATATCTAAAAAGCCAGAAGCTTCTAAAGCTAATTTTTCAATCTTCTCAGCCCTGTCGTCCAGCACACAAACAAAACTGATGGCTCCGTTCTGTGTCAGGTTAGGTTTAATGTGCAGCTTTTCAAAAAGATTATATAGATGCCCTACATGTTGTTCGCCAATAAAAGAAAAGTCCCTGGAACTCATTTCCAGCATCACCTGTTTTTCTTTTAATACAATAATGGATGGAAGGTTGTGAACAGGGTTACTATGAATAACTGTTCCCGGTAACGAGGGATCAAGAAAACATTTTACATATAGCGGTATGCCTTTGTTCTGTAATGGTTTTATCGTTTTGGGATGGATGACCTGTGCGCCATAATAAGCCATTTCAATTACTTCGTTATAATTTAATTCAGGAATGGAAACAGCATCCCGAAATTGTTTGGGGTCAGCATTCATCACACTTTCTACATCTTTCCAGATGGTGAGGCTGTCTGCATCCAGCATGTTGGCAAAAACGGCGGCGGTGTAATCGCTTCCTTCTCTGCCAAGTGTAGTGCTTTCGTTTTCATCAGTAGCACCAATAAAGCCTTGCGTCAGGATAATATTTGTTTCTGCAAACAACGGAACAACTGAACTGCAAACTTTGGAACTCGTATATTCCCAATCAATCGTTGCATCCCTGAAATCATCATCCGTCCGGAAAATATCCCGAACATCGGTCCATTTATTGTTTACATCCATTTCATTCAGGTAAGCACTTATAATAGCGGTAGAAAACAATTCACCTGCACAAACAATCTGGTCATAGTAATAATCATAATCTCTTACTGGTTTATCATGGAGCAACCATTCCACTTCGGTAAAAAAATCTTTCAGTTGTCTTTCACAATCCAGGAAGTGGGTAACGAGAACATACTTGGCTGTAGTAAGATGTTGTTGTTTTATTTGCTCAAATAACTGTAATGCTTCTTCTTTTTTGCCGGCAAAAAATGCATCCACTACTTTTTCTAATGCATTGGTCGTTTTGCCCATGGCAGAAACAATCACTACAATCTTTTCACCTTTCCAATACTTCATTATATGACCAACATTCTGGATTCTTTCCACACTATTTACGGAAGCACCGCCGAATTTGAAGACCTTCATTTATGAGTTTTAAGTTCTTGTTTCAGAGTTTGCAAAAATCGGGATATTTCAGGCAATACCGATTACCCGAACTATAAAACTTAGAACGAAGAACCCTGCAACTTTACCTTATTCCCTTACTTTTGTTATTATCTAAACCTGCCAAAATGATTGTTAACCGTAAAGTTCAAACCCTCGATGAATTTACCATTCAGCAGCTTAGGGATTTTCCTAATGCTACCGGTGAATTGTCAAACCTGCTGCGGAATATCGGCCTGGCCGCTAAAAGAGTCAATACAGAAGTAAATAAAGCAGGATTGGTGGATATATTAGGAGATACAGGGACAGTAAATGTGCAGGGCGAGGAGGTGAAGAAATTAGATATATATGCCAACGATCAGTTTACCCGGGTGTTGCAGCATGGTATTAGTTGTGCAGGAGTAGCCAGTGAAGAACTGGATGACTTTGTGGCTTTTGATGATGATAAAAGTGTGAACTCGAAATACGTTTGTCTGTACGACCCGTTGGATGGAAGTGCCAATATTGATGTGAATGTTTCTATCGGAACAATTTTTGCTGTCTATCGTCGTATTACTCCCATCGGTACAGTGGTCACAAAAGAAGATTTTCTGCAACCGGGTAATAAGCAGGTAGCAGCCGGGTACGTTGTGTATGGTTCGTCCACCATGCTTGTGTATGCTACCCGGCGGGGAGTAAATGGCTTTACATTAGATCCGTCTATTGGAGAGTGGACACTTAGCCATCCAGATATAAAATGCCCGGAGACAGGGAAAATATACTCCGTTAATCATGGCAATTTTTTTCAGTATAATGAGGGAGTGAAGAAATACATTACCGCTTGTCAAAAGAAGGATAAAACAAATGGCGGCCCTTATACGCAACGATACATTGGCAGTATGGTGTCGGATGTACACCGCAATCTTATCAAAGGCGGCATTTTTATGTATCCTGCAATAACGGATAAGCCAAAAGGAAAACTGCGATTATTGTATGAATGTAACCCGTTTGCGTTTATTCTGGAGGTGGCTGGTGGCAAAGCTACTAATGGTAAAGAAAGAGTTCTCGATATTCAGCCAACAGAACTTCATCAGCGAACGCCTATGTTTATTGGCAGCAAGCTGATGATGGAAGAGTTAGAAACGTATCTTTAATAGCTAATTAATAAGATGGTGAATACAATCATATCGGTAAAAAATCTAGTGAAGAATTACGGCAACTTTCAGGCTGTAAAAGGAATTTCTTTTAATGTGTATGAAGGAGAAATTTTTGGATTATTAGGCCCTAATGGAGCAGGCAAATCAACCACCCTTGAAATTATTGAAACGCTTCGACCCAAAACAAGTGGTGATGTGATGGTGGATGGGTTATGTCTTGACAAACAACCAAACGAAATAAAAAAAATAATCGGTGTGCAGTTGCAAACCAGCGGCTACTATCCCGGATTAAATCTTTTGCAGTTAATTGAATTATTCTGTGGCTTATACAATCGGGATGTTGACCCCATGGAACTGCTGGAAATGGTAAATCTGAAAGATAAAGCCAAAGCAAAGGTAAAAGAACTGAGTGGCGGGCAGAAGCAACGGTTTTCAGTGGCTACTACTTTAATTAACGAACCAAGAATTATTTTTCTGGACGAGCCAACCACCGGGCTCGATCCACAAGCAAGAAGAAGCCTGTGGGAGTTAGTAAAAAATATACGGGAAAGAGGTACTACTGTTATCATTACCACTCACTACATGGATGAAGCAGAATATTTGTGTGACAGGGTAGCTATTATTGATTCGGGAAATATTGTTGCCTTAGATTCACCGGATAAGTTAATTGATAATCTTATAGCAACAGGATTTGAACGTCCGAGGGAAATGAAGCTGGCTAATCTTGAAGATGTATTTATTAAATTGACAGGGCATTCGCTGCGGGAAGGGTAACGGATTCCGGAACCCTGTTACGGCAAAAATAAACGGAACTCAGTTCCGTTCTCCAAATGAGTATTCAAAACAAACTAAAAGAATATATGCAAGGAAAAATTGAAGCACAGAAAACTGCTGGTGTGGTTTTTATGACAGAAAATATTAGTAAAGAAGGTGTAAAGGAGTTGCCTGGTGGTATCCAGTACGAAGTAATAAAAGAAGGTACGGGGGCACAACCTGAGTTAAGGGATAAAGTAAAAGCTCATTACAAAGGCACATTGCTGGATGGAAAAGAATTTGACAACTCTTTTAAAAGAGGACAACCTTTTTCTGCACCGCTTACGGCGTTAATAAAAGGCTGGCAGGTGGCATTGCCCCAAATGAAAGAAGGAACCCATTGGCGATTATGGATACCATCTGATTTGGCGTATGGCGACAGGGGAGCTGGCAGCGATATACCGGGTGGTGCCACGTTAATATTTGAAGTAGAGCTATTAGAAATTGTAAAATAAAATCGTTTTATGCCATCTGTTGCTATTGACCCCCGTTATCCAATTGGTGAATATGAGCCCAAACCATTTTCGATTCAACAGAAAGTGGAATGGCTGGCAGATATTAAATTTCTGCCATTGCAGCTTGAAAAGGCCATTCTGAATCTGGATGAAGCACAACTGCAAACTCCTTACAGGGACGGTGGCTGGACGGTTCACCAATTAGTGCAT
The DNA here is from genome assembly GCA_031386125.1 of Chitinophagaceae bacterium. Lineage (GTDB taxonomy): Bacteria > Bacteroidota > Bacteroidia > Chitinophagales > Chitinophagaceae > JJ008. Next base: position 5,681 of record JANNCC010000213.1, on the reverse strand, counting down.
CATGTGGCCGACAGTCATATGAATGCATATATCCGGTTCAAAGTTGGATTAACAGAAGATAACCCGACTGTTAAACCGTATGACGAAAAGCAATGGGCGGAGCTGCATGATGTACAAAAATTACCTGTAAATATTTCTATTACATTATTACATGCCCTGCATATCCGCTGGCATGAAGTACTGAAGTATATAAAAGATGATGAATGGAATAATAAAACTGTTTTTCATCCGGCAAGTAAAAAAACAATGCGGCTCTGGTATCTGTTGGGTTTATATGCCTGGCATGGAAAGCATCATGTGGCGCATATCACTTCTTTGGGGGAAAGAATGAAGTGGTAATTTTGCTTTATGAACGACATGAAATGGAAAACTCTCTCCTCCGAATATTTATTCAACGACCGTTGGTTCAAGGTTCGTAAGGATGTTTGTGAAACACCGGGTGGCAAAATCGTTGATCCCTACTATGTATATGAATTTCCAACCTGGGTGGGTGCAGTTCCTGTAACAGAAGAAGGAAAGATTGTAATGGTTCGTCAGTATCGCCATGCCTTGGGTGAAACTTGTATTGAAATCCCCGGTGGCTGTGTGGATGATACGGATAGAAATTTTCAGGAAGCAATTGCAAGGGAGCTGCTTGAAGAAACGGGCTATTCATTTTCTTGTTATGACTATTTGGGTAGAATTTCACCGAACCCCTCTACTAATACGAACCTGCTGCACATGTTTTTGGCAAAGGGAGGAAAGAAAATAGCTCAGCAAAAACTAGATGAAAATGAAGAAATAGAAATAGTGCTGCTGACGATGGATGAATTAAAACAATTGCTCCGGGAAAATAAGATTGTGCAGGCAATGCATATAAGTTGCATTATGTATGCGCTGGAGAAGCTTAATGAATTGAAATATTAACCTCGCCAACAAGAAATACACTGCCACATACAATTACCAGATCATCTGGATGTGCATGTTGTAAAGCAAACTCCAGTGCATCATTCACATCAGGAAATGAATCTCCTTTCAATTTCAACTTTCCTGCTGTCTCCATCAGCTCATATTCAGGCAAGGCTCTTGGTATTTGTGCTTTTGTAAAATAATACATAGCCGTTTTTGGAAGCAGAGCCAATACCCTCCCAATATCTTTATCTTTTACCATCCCAATTACAATATGTAACTGGTTATGCTCGGTTACTTCAGCCTGCTGCACCAGTTGTCGTATGCCATCTACATTATGTGCCACATCCAACACTACCAGCGGTGAAGTATGTATTATTTCCCATCGGCCATGCAGCCCTGTCAGCTTCTTTGTATGTTTTAATCCGGTGTGAATTATTTTATCATCGATCAGCCAGCCTTTTTGCTGTAATTGTGAACAGGCTTCCAGTACGGTTAACAGATTTTTTGTTTGATAAATCCCCGGCAGGTCGAGATGGTATTTTTTATGATCTGTCTTGGGCTGTTCTGTTACTTCAGCCACCAGTTCATGGTTCTCCCAATTCCAGTCAATTACCTGCCTTTTTTGTGAAGCAATTGAGAAGGGGGCATTTTTCTTTTTTGCGGTGTTCTGAAATACAGATTCAGTTTCTGGTAAAACCTCACCAATTATTACCGGTATGGTTTCTTTTATTATACCTGCCTTTTCAAAAGCAATTTTTCCAAGAGTATCACCAAGCAGGTTCATGTGATCCCAGCCGATATTGGTGATGATGGATAATTCAGGAGTAATAATATTCGTACTGTCTAATCTTCCACCCAGGCCGGTTTCAATTATAGCTATATCCACATTTTCTTTTGCAAAATACTCAAAGGCCATGGCGACTGTGATTTCAAAAAAACTGGGCTCTATTTCTTCAATCAGCGATTTGATCTTTTCAGTAAAATCAATTACAAATTCTTCAGTTACCATTTCTCCATTTACTTTTATTCTTTCCCGGAAATCTTTTAAATGCGGAGAAGTGTACAAGCCTGTCTTGTAGCCAGCAGTTTGTAGTATAGCTGCCAGCATATGGCTGGTAGAGCCTTTGCCATTTGTACCTGCAACATGAATGCTTTTAAATTTATACTGCGGATTTCCTAACTCATCACAAAGCCGGATGGTGTTGGTAAGGTCTGCTTTATAAGCTGCAGCACCGATGCGGCTGAACATAGGAAGACGGGTAAATAAATACTCTAAAGTTTGCTTGTAATTCATGCAGGGCAAAAATAAGAAAGGGCTGTCATGGTTTTCAACCAAAACAGCCCTTTAATAATCTATTTATGTTTTTAATTCACCCGGAAGTTGAACTGTACTGTCAGCATTGACTCATGATCAGCTTTATCAAACTTGATATTTTGCAGGTATTGCATAATGGCAGCTTTATAAGCTCCGTTGCTATTTGAAGAACCTTTAGCGATACTTATAAATTTTCCTATACCATCCGGCGATACATTGATGTTGGCATAGACAACTGCTTTCTCAAGATCGCCTTCAAAAGAATAGTAACGAACTATCTTTCTGTCACCTCTTGTTACTTTTGGCCCACTGCCGCTACCATTGCCTCCGCCAGTACCATTGCCATTACCGCCACCTGTTCCGTTTCCGTTGCCTACACCACTGCCATTTCCTTTGCCACCTGCTCTGTCATAGTCTTCCGCAGTACCACCGCCTCTTCCTGTTCCGGTTGTTGTTTTTCCAAGTACCGCCTTTGGCACCTTGGGTGCAGGAGTTTCTACTACCGGCTTTGGCTCAGCTTTTACAACGGAACGGTTTTCATTTACTTTCGTAGCTGTAGGTTTAGCCACATCAGGTTTTAATACTGTCGGAGCTGTTTTATCAGGGTCTTCGTCAATGTCTTTTGAATCATCGGTTGTTCCGGGTTGTGGGGGAACATGATTAGCAATACCTGCACGGCCGGCAGCCTGAACAGGATTACCACCACCGCCACCACCATTAGCCAGTGTTTCAGGCTCTGGTTCGGGAGGCAGATTAAGCTCTACTTCAATGCCCGGTTCACTGATGACTATTTCAGGAATTGGTATTTTCCATTTCAGCAGAAACATTATCAGGATGGCCAAAGCAGCAAAGCCTCCTGTAATCATATAGGCCCGGTTTCTGTTTTTGGCTTCAAGGGTTGCAGACATAATGTAAGCGTTGTTCATACGAAATTACAGTTTGGTGATTTGTGGTGCAAGCCATTGTTGTTCACACCTGTTACTAACGATGCAAACCCCGTGCAACTTGTACAGAACATCATTTATGAAATGTTAAGATTAGACTTAAATCTTTATTTTAGGCTGTAAAGGGCTGAAGAAGCTTAACCCGGGTTCCTAAATGAACCAGAAAGTAGTTTCTGGTTCTTTATTTTCTGTTGTATCATATTATTAAAAATCTTTCTTCAAGTTCCAAAAAACTGTTCTAAATTTATAGAAATGCACTGCTATGAGAAAGTTCCACCTCTTCTCCGCTGTGCTCTCTTTATTCCTGCTTGTACCCGCATCAATAATCTGGGCGCAGAAAATAACACAAGAAAAAGGATTAACTACTGCAGTTTTCACAACTCCAAAGGGTAATATCAGAATTTACTTGCCAGACGATATCCGGCCGGGGGATGTGATTTCGGGTACAGTCATTGCTGAACCAAATGGCGATAATGCAAGACAAACAGAAAAAAATATTTCCGAACTGACAAAACTCAGTATAAGTATTGCTGGCAATAAATATCCAATTACAGATAAGCCATCACCATTCAAATGGCTGGTGAATTCAGACAGGCAGGTCTCTGCATCAATCGAATTATTAAATACAAACGGAATTAAGTCTCATGAATTAAAAATTCAAGTCGGGCCGATGGAAAATAATACGACGGCTTCATCTGGCTGTGTCATACCTTCTCATGCACTCACGGCAGCACCCGTAAGAATTACAGGCAGTTTTGATGGTGACATGTCTAATACCCAATGTTTGCTGAACAACCAGCCTATGCAGGTACTTACTGAATCTCCCCGGCAATGCCAGGTGCAATATCCTGAAACCGGGCCGGGTCAAAAGACAATGCAGGTAAATGAAAATGGCGAATCAAAATGTTCCCGTCAAATTTCCGGAGTGGATATGCAGGTAACAACCGGGAAACTGAATTTAAGAAAAGGGGAAAATACTTTTATTGATGTGAAAATAACAGGACTGCAAAATCTGCCGGATAAAGCAACCCTTATTATTACGAATATGACACCCGGTGTGGTTACGATGCCTAATGGCAACCTGCAGGTAATACCGATATGGCCACCTGCCGACAGTGCAAGAGGAACATTCTCTGTGCATTGCCCGGCGGTTAGCAATACAACAGGAAACTTTGTTGTCAACATCAATCTTGATCTTCCTGAGCCGGGAGCCACGCCTACTCAGGCTAAAGATTTACCACCCGGATATACCAGCAGATTCTGTAATTGCGGGGTGACGGCTACCGTTTCAAAAACCGGTAACAGTTTTACAGCCGTAGCCAATCCGGCATGTACTGGTGTTTATGGAATTGGCATTAATACATTCTGTGCATGTACGATACTGTCCACTACATACAAATGGAGTATTAAATCGGGTCAGGAAAATGTAGAACTCACCGGAAAAACTGATGGAGTCAGTGTGAACGTAAAGCCAAAAAATAACGGAAGCTATACTGTTTGTGTAACAGTGACGACAACCTGCATAGACGGCACAGTTTGTACAGCTACCACCTGCGCCGACCAGTCCGGGAAAACAGAAGTACCCAGAACCCCAACTACACCAAAAATTCCTGATATCCCTGAAATTCCTGTAACAGATAGCATTCCTACAACAGATACTTTCACTACTGTTGGTATGGTTTGCCTGCCAGATGTAAAAGAATCAAGCGACCCCAAAATGGTAGGAGGATTAAAGAACAAGCAAGCAGGAACAGGCAGCAGCATTATTTTTCGTGACGAATTTATTGCATTGGAAGCAGGGGGCTCTGATAATGACCTGGTAAAGTTTCTCTGCATCCCGCCGCCACCATGTCCTGATTCTAAAAGTGAAAAAACAATTTTGGTGGCAGGTAAAGTGAGGTTTGAATGGGAGATTACCAGTGGTGAAGGCAGGTTTGTAAAATTAGGCTGTGGTTCAGAAGATGAGAAAAAAGATAAAGGGGAACATGTTGTTTTTCAACCGCCGTATGTACGATTACCGGTTAAGAATGCAGACACTACTTTAACAGCAATTATTACTTTGTCAATAATAGATGATGGTTCACCGGTAACTGATGAAACCGTTATAAAAATTATTACAATAAAAACTACAAGGAAGAAATCGGTTCCGGATAAATATACGGTAGATATAACAGGTGGAACGGCAGATAAAGCTGCAACTCCGGTGCTTCCTGTTGTTGAAGGTACCTGCAAACTGGTGGGGCCAACATGGAAACCAGGTGACAATCTTGCTGTGCCAGTAATAACATTACCAGAAGTAGGTGATGCTGATAAAATGGTGCTTGGGCAATGGATTATTTTAAAAACACAGGACCAGGCTGATCCTGATCCTATTGGTTTCAACTGCGTTTCGGCTAATTGTACCAGTTCAGGAAGTGGCAAATCATATCCAGATAACATTATTTGGGAATGGTCGATAGTTTCTGGGGGAGGGCAGTTTATTCTTGACAAAATTGGCCAGTATGTTATTTACCAGGCACCGATGGAAATGC
>JANNCC010000377.1:0-4177 GCA_031386125.1 Chitinophagaceae bacterium | reverse complement strand
AAATTTTCGTTCCTTTAACTTGCATCAGCACCGGGCGGACACAGCATCAATTCCCAGCCTGCGGCAATACCGGACGTTGGTGGCAAGGCTCGCGATTGATACCAAAATTCGGTATGCCGTTATCAAATATAAAAAAAATTGAGTGTCGCTAGACTAATTTATATCAACCGTTACATAAACTGTATCCTGACAATATTTGTCAATTTTAAAATATTTGGTATATACAAAACCTGTTGATGGTTTAAATGTCCAAGCGACCTTTTCTTCGGTAAAGCCATATCCTGGTGTTACTACAGGGGACCAATCCGTTGCAGAGTATATTTGTCCACTCATTAGTGGGCATGGGATTTTCATCTCTCCGCCCCCATTTGAAAAATTACCAATTACTAACGTATCTCCAGCATTGTGAGGGTTAATTACATTCAGACTAACATTGATATTCGCAAATATTGTAGCAAAAACTTCAACATTATCATAATTTTTATCCGGAGGTATTTTTTCCATTAAATCACCACCGCCCGAAGTTTGCAACTTCATCCAGTTTGCAGCATGATCGGGTGGAAATGACAATTTAAAATAGCCATTTTGATCTGTACTGCCTGTAGCTACTACATCACCTCCTGCTGTGACCCCTAATTTTGTACGGTACAAACGGATACCCGAATTTTGCAAAGGAATTCTATCATAGCAATTATTATAAATATAGCCGCTCATATATGAGGATGCCTTTTCTTCTTTTTTACACCCAGTTAGAAAAAAGATTAAAAGCAAAAAAACAATTATTTTTTTCATATAAATAGATTTAATTCTTTAACTCAAATTTAATTTGAAATTATGATTTTAGTACTTAGAGTTTCATTGTGGTTATGAAGACGGACGAGGTACATTCCTGGCCTTAATCGCATTTTAGCTAAGTCAATTACTGTAGTATTTTCTTTGGAAGCGTCCGGTATAAGTAATTGCTGCTGTAGCATTCGCTGACCTGATAAGTTATATATCTCCAAGCTTATTTTACCCGATTGTGATTGTTTAAACTTATATTTTAATACTGCCTGCGTTCCTGCGTTTGGATTAGGATATACCTTGATAAAACTCTCCAGTTTTTTCTTAGAAGAAATTTGAGTAACGGCCTTCCCTGCATTTTTTTCGGCTGTTGAATAATTCACACAACAAACATCCATCGGGCTAGGGTCTTCAAAGTAACTACCATTGGGATTTGTAAAATTAAAACCAATGCCTGTAGGTGTATTTGCATTATCATATACAAAAGTTGCATAGCCTAAATTATCAATAACGAAATCATCTTCTTTTGAGTAAATGCCATCTAAGAATACATTAGGATTTGTACTAACAAAATTGGGATACCAGTAATGCGGATTTCTGTCATTTACATGAATATCATACTCGCTTACATATTTTGCTTCCCAGTTTAGGTTATTATTTTCAAGGTATAATTCCTCATCCCCTATTTCCAAATTTAAAAAACCCCTGCGCACACTGTCGTATGCGTTATTGTCACTTAGGCAACTGTAATAAGTACTCTCATAAGTGGAGGTATGGGGCAAGCCTGAAAACGGATCTGTTGGATTAAGGCCAGTTAGGTTTCTTATAGCATCATTTCGAAAACCTACATGATATTTATTATATCCAATCTGTGCATATTGAGGCGAGGGATATCCGATAATCATATCCACGTCTGAAGGTACACTGGCGAGCTTTTCATTTATGGTATTATCATATTGAATATCAGTACCGAGCCCGGGTGAATTTCCTAATATTCCATAGTCTAATGCACTTTGCGTTGGCACAAAATTGAAATCAAACCCGCTGCTGCATAAAGAATAATCAAAATTGCTGTTGGAAAATCCGTTGGGGCCTATATGACTTTCAAAAAAAATACATCCCTGCCCGTTGTTTGTTAGGTTATATCCCAGAAAATTAAAAATTATCCCGCTCTTGGGAACATTATTGCTATGAGGGCTGGTACCAATAGTGCCCTCAGGAATTGGCTGTCCGATTAGTCCACCGGAAGCAGTGCAATACGGAATTGTATTTGCAAAGTATTCCTCTTCGAAAATGCTGTTGTAACCTACAGTTATTCTGATTCCGAACCACCTTAATTTTATCCTTACATGATAACTTCCGGCGTTTGCCTTTAGCACCTGGCCGTTGCCATTAGGATTGGTGCTCAAAGTTAAACCACCTCCAAAAAGCGGAATTTTTAGCCAAAGCATGCGCAAGTATAATTCTGCGCTAAAATCAAGCATATTATCCTGCAAATTTTTTTGGGCTAATGTATAATAGTTTGTCTGCCTTTGGCCATTCAATGCTCCATTGCTCATTAATACCACCTTACAATGCTGGGGATATCCATTACCTTCTCTCTGTAAGTCACTGTAAAAGGATTCGCCTGCCGGGTGACGGCCGTATGTTTTATACAACCCCGATCCTAACTCTGTATCCACATGATATAATAACATCTGTTGAGCCGCATGGCTTTCCAAAAACAAATTGTACATCGTAGCGGTTCTCAACAAACCAAGTCCTATATAAGGCCCCAATATGTTAAATGCATTTTTGTAAGCTTTCTGTAATGATATAGGAACATTGGCACCCTGGTGCGGAGCATCAATAGTAATCAAAAGCCTGCTGTTGTGCATTTCATTAAGGTAATCCCAATTTACCGGCAAACTATAAATACTTTGGTGACCAGAAAGGTAAGAGGCGTTATTGGCATCGGCTGCCTCTACAAAAAAACGATCAGTGTTTCGATTTTGGTATTCATCGGTCTCCATATAGGTAAGTGCATACCGTCCCACAAGACCTCCCATGCTTTCACCCATAATTACAAATTGTTCCCTGTCTCCCTTTTCAATAACCTCCGCTTTCATTTGCTGTAGCAGATTTACGAGATAAAGCGCATTAAACCGGATATCTATGCGACTATTTAGCCAATCAACCACTAAAAAATCATAGCCATTATTTCGCAACTGAACTAACTGGTCATCCAGTATCCTGTCACTGTAAATAAATTCCGCCGTTTGATTTTCTGACGGGATAAAATCTAAAAAGTCATATCCTGAAAGAAAGATAACTGTTCTGCCTTTTAAGCTTGGTTCACTATTGCAACTTTTGTATAATACAGCATGAATACCTGGAGCATCATAGTGTGCGTCCCCAGGTAAAAGAATATTCAAATTGGGATTAAATATTCTGGACACTGAGATTTTATCATTACCATCTATCTGCCATTTAAATTTTATGGTCATGCTACCGACTTCGGAATACGAAACATTGTGATAAGTTATAACCGTATGATCAAAAAATACCCAGCCATTGCCATCTCCAAAATCAATATACAATTGCCAGCTATTTGCTGTTGGGTCATTGAATTGATCAAAGAGAATAAATTGCGGATCGATCTTAAAAACAGGATTTGTGAAATGTGTAGAGGGCACTAAAGGCGCACCCATAAAAATTCCACCCTCATCATAAGGGTAATCAGGTCGAGGATATTTATCTGTAAGTATTGTATTAATGGTATCAAAATAAAAATATGTATCGGTATTCAAAGCATCTGGCTTCAATAAATAATGCGAATAAGTAATAATTCCAAGTGGGATCGTATCATTTGTAAATCCTTCCCCTTTTGCAAATAGTGTATCAGGATAAATAAGAGTAGTAGTGTCATAAGCTGAATGATAAACTTCTTCATACACTCTCTGAAATACGTGAGTATTGTTTGTGTCAGGACAATTGACTTGAAAAAAAACGCTGTCGGTTAAATGCCCTGCCATATCATAAAGAAATTTTTTTGGCGTGGAGGGTCTATCTAAACCAACAAATAATTGTCGTAGCTGTAGGTTAATGCTATCCAAAGTCTGATTCTGTGAAAAAACTTTTTGATTGCTACTAAATAAAAATGAAAGCAGAAGTGATAAAAATAATTTTCTAAATTGCGGGAACTGCGTGTTGTTCGTTTTCATGTGTTCTAATTTTATAGTTGAACATTATTAGTTAGGGGTGGAATCAGGGGGGGATTAATAATACAATGTAGACAAAAAGTTTTGAAATCCAAATCAATTAACATAAAAGTTATAGAAATTTAATGATGTTCTTTCATTAGTGTCCCGTTAAATTAGTTCAATTTTTAATTGTTTGCATTTTTGTTCTTTGA
>JANNCC010000362.1:0-2019 GCA_031386125.1 Chitinophagaceae bacterium | reverse complement strand
GAATGTGATTTCCACCAGCCATTGTCTTTACCCAGCAATTTTGCTTCCAGCACTTTTATATGAAACCATTCGCTTCCATGATGTGACTGTGAATTGAGTGCCACGGCTTTCTTTATATAAGCAAGAGCTTTTACATTTTCTCCTTTTAATTCATACAAAGTACCCAGGTTAGCTATGATATTATATTCATTGGGTTTTTCTTTTTCCAGACGGGATAGAATTTCAAAAGCCTTGTTATACTCACCCATTCTCATGTAGGTAAGGGCCTTATCGTTTTCATCTTCAAAAAGGTTGAGGTTACTTTTAACTGCATCGGCCAGTTTGTTTAACTCTGCCAACAAGGAGGAACTATTAAAGCCTTCTCTGAAAGTAAAAATATCCAGAGAGTTTCCTTTTTGATATACATCTGTATTAGTCGAACGGCGGTAAGAATTTCCACAAGGGAAAAGCTTAAAGGATATAAATAGAAAACTGCTGAATAAAAGGATTTTTATTTTCATTTTATCTATTCCTGTTATTGCATTTTCTTTTTACTTGTTGCAATTCTATATAGTATGAAAGCCATTATTGCAAAGAACAGTACCCCCAAAGCATAATATCCATTTTCGCCTAAGCCACCTGTTAGCTTTCCCTCCATGTTTACATTGCCAAGAAATTTTTCACCACCTGATGAACCACTCACAAAAGCAATGATAACTCCTGCTACGGCTCCACCAGCTACCAGCCCGGTTGCAAATAAACTTCCTTTTCCTAATTCATCTTCCTCCGGTGTTTTTTGAATATTCCTTTTCTTTTCACGACGATCAACCAATCCCTTTATTGCTCCACCAATAAAAATGGGTAACGTAGTTGATAAAGGCAGATAAGCACCTACTGCAAAACTTAATGACTTGATGCCGCATAGTTCCATAACGATAGCAAGAAATACACCTACAAAAATAAACTGCCAGTCAAGGTTCTGCGATTGAATCCCTTTAATAAGTGTTGCCATCAATGTAGCCTGGGGAGCAGGAAGTTTTTCTGTTCCGATTGTATGATAGATTCCCTGTTGAACTAGTTCGGTACTGGGCTTGTCAAGATATTGTATAGTTAGACCAATAACAATCGAGGAAACAATGGCGCCGGCAAATAAAGCAATCTGTTGGTTCCTTGGGGTGGCGCCAACTATATACCCGGTTTTTAAATCCTGTGATGTTGCCCCGGCATTTGCTGCGGCAATACATATCATGCCACCGACAACTAAAACTAATGGTTCAAACTGTGGGCCGCTCCAGCCGACACTGATGAAAATTAAACAGGTTCCCATCACCGTAGCAATTGTCATTCCGCTGATAGGGTTATTGGAAGAACCAATTAATCCCACAATTCTGGAAGAAACGGTAACAAACAATGCTCCGAATATTACAACAAGAACTCCTATTAATAATTTCTGACCGATACCTTCACCCGGAACTTGCGGAAGAAGTGCAATCATTGCAATTAATCCTAAGCTGCCAAGTCCAACTACTTTCAGGCTTAAATCTTTATCGGTTCGTAAAACAGATGAGTCCCCGTCTTTTGATTTTCGTAAAGTCGCCATGCTTGATTTTATAGACTTGGAAATAGTAGGCAGTGTTTTTATTAATGTGATAATACCACCAGCCGCAACAGCACCGGCACCTATCTGTCTGATGTATGCATAGTAAACCGCCGAAGAATAATCTGCAAAAGTATGAGTAACCGGATCCCAGCTTCCTTTGCCACCGGGCTTAGTCAGGTCTGCTATGTATCCCAACTTATATAATTGTGCTGCAATTAAATCAGGATTAATTACAGATGACAACAGCGGGATCAATACTAACCAACTCAAAACTCCTCCGGCAACAAGTACCCCGGCGATTCTGGGTCCGATAATGTAGCCAACACCCAAATACTCAGGCGTTATTTCTCCGCTTATTTTGGCAGACGGGAAAAATTTGTTAGCCTGCGTTGTAGCCATTTGTGGTACTTCTGCAACGAACCTGAAAACTTTTTGCAAAA
>JANNCC010000348.1:0-8217 GCA_031386125.1 Chitinophagaceae bacterium | reverse complement strand
AAGCATTGTATGATGCTGGAAAACTGCTGCTATGATTTTTTTGAACTGCTGACACTGAATATGGCAAGGCAGGGACTATTTGGTGAAATAGTTCATGCCGAAGGCGCCTACATTCATGACCTTACTAAAGACTGGCTCTTTAATAAAAATGCCTATGCCGATATGTGGCGGTTAAAAGAAAATATCGGGCATAACGGAAACCTTTATCCCACACATGGCCTGGGCCCGATAGCACAATGCATGAATATTAACCGGGGTGATAAGTTTGACCATCTCGTTAGTATGAGCACCAACGATTTTACCATGAACAGCATGGTAAAAGAACTTGCAGCGAAAGATAGTTTCTTTAACGAGTATGTTGATAAACCTTATCGTGGCAATATGAATACTACGCTAATCCGTTCTAATAAAGGAAAAACGGTGATGGTACAACATGATGTGTCAACGATAAGACCTTATTCAAGAATCCATTTGGTTAGCGGCACAAAAGGCGCAGCCCAAAAATGGCCGGGGCCACAGCGAATTGCTTTTGGACATAGTTGGGTAAAACCTGAAGACCTGAAACAATTGGAAGAAAAGTATGCCCCACCCATTGTAAAACATATTGGCACTATTGCAAAAGAAGTAGGCGGGCATGGGGGAATGGATTTCATTATGGACTGGCGGCTGATTGATTGTCTTCGTAATGGCTTGCCGCTTGATCAGGATGTTTATGATGCGGCTGCCTGGAGTTGCGTGATGCCACTGAGCCAACGATCAGTCGCTAAAAAATCAAGAACACAAGATATACCCGATTTTACCCGTGGAGCCTGGCAAACTAATAAACCCGTTGATCTGACTTTGAACGGTGGGGCTACTACCGGTGTACGAAATATAAAACCGGATTTGAAAATGAAATGACCGAAAACAGCTATTGATAACGGGAGAAGCTATTTCCTGGCAATCACTTCCCTTTAAGAAGATTTAAGCACTTCGTTACATTCATTTTGCAATGACTGAGAAATAACCGGATTATTCTTTAATGCCTCCTCCAAAAATATTTTCGCTTTAGCTTTATCGCCCGTCTTTGCATAAATCAATCCCGCATGACAAAGCAGTTCCGGGTTCTTACAGTTTGTCTTTAATGCTGTTTCTATATAAGGCACGGCTTTGGCATATTCGCCTTTTCCATAGTAAACAATGGCTACGGTTTCGTTCACCTCGATATTATCCGGACGTTGTTTGTATTCCTGTAAAGCATAATCCAATGCTTTGTCATAATTACCAACACCCATATAAGCATGTGCCATTTCATGATCTTCGTTTTGTCCGGCACTTTTATCTTTTTTTCCATCCGATGACAATTGTTTCATGTAGTCCAGGATTTCTTTGGCAACCATTTCTGCTTTTTCTGACTGACCTGTCAGGTTATACACTTCGGCAATTCCTTCTTTAAATGTATGATCAGGTATCAGTGAGTCGGCCCGGAGGTACAAGCTCAGTGCCGTACCATAATCTTTTTCGGCAGTGGCTATTCTTGCCAGGCCAGCCAGTGCATAAGGATAGTTTTCCCGGTTATTGACTGCAATGGTGTATTGCATTTTTGCATCGGCCATTTTCCCCAGCTTTTCATTTAGCTTACCGAGTTGTACACGACACCATTCTGTATTCTCATCCCCCACAGCACCTGCATCCACGGCCAGTTTCATTGCTTCAATAGCCCCGGGAATGTCACCATGAATTTCACGGAGATACGCAATGCGGGAATAAGAACGATTATCGGGACGGATAGAGATCATTTTATCAGCAGCTTCCAGCGCCTTTTTATAATTACCCAATTCCACATTTCCGTCTATTATCAATCCGTACACATAGGCATTTAGCGGATAAAGTGATTGCGCCTGTTCTGCTATGGCAAGACCTTCTTTAAAACGGTGCTGTGATAAAAGAATGGTTGACTTGAATGTAAGAGCTTCAAAATTCTTTGCATCCTTTTCAAGCACTGCATTTATACATTTTATTGCAGCATCATTATAATAATTTAAGTTTCCTGTAATGCGGCCTTCCTGAATGTACAAAGCTGTTAATGCCAACAGCGATTTTATATCAGCCGGGTCTTTTTTGATTTTATTTATTAAAACACCGGCATTGCTTTTTACTACCGTCCACTCAGCCGTATAGGTAAGTGATGTTTTCCGGGGAAGCAATTCGCTGTAAAGCGTTTCTCCTTTATGATTACTTTTTTTAAATTTGATAACAGCAAAAGCTGATGCTACCACAAATAAAAGCAACAGGAAAGCATAGACATATCTTTTTTTCATAACCGGTGGTTTTTAATTCCTTATTGGTTAAAAGCAACAGGCCCACAGTAGTTGCGAACCTGTTGCTTTTTGTTTTGTCTTAATTCTTTACAACTTTTATCACCTGTTTAGTAATGCCGTTTTTAAATGCAGAAACTACATAGGTACCTTTTGCAAGGCCACTATTGTCCCATTGCATTGTATAAACACCAGCATCCTGTTTTTTATCAGAAAGCACTTTTATCAACTTGCCTTGCAAATCAAAAACTACTATTTTGATTTGTGAAGTGGCATCTACACTGTATTTGAGGGTACTGCTTCCATCACTTGGATTGGGAAAGGCTGTAAGATTTATTTCTTTTACAGCAAGCCCAAGGTTGCCTGAATTAACTTTTGCAGAAGGTACAGTACCGTTGATTGTATTACCTTTTGATGAAGTATTTGTGGTATTGCAATCACAATTGTGTGTGCCCGCCCATGGCGATGCTACATACGGGAACGTAGTTTTCAATGGAGCATCGTTAGAAGTAACGCCTGCATTGTAAGTATAAACACTCAACAAATCAGGAGTTACTGGGCTTCCTGTACAATTATAATCATCATACCAAAGTCCGATGGCTGCCAAAACAATTCCACTTACTGCCTGCAATTCTATCCTTACCACATCATCTTCCAATCTTCTTCCATTGGGAAAGCCATCCATATTCGGTATGTTTTGCAAAGAAGCATCTGCATTGTAAGCCGGATCGGTTAATCCTAAAACTGCCGCCTGCACAAGACCAAGGTTACTGAACTGGGGCGAATTTCTTGGAGTAGCAGGCACTGCCATATTCAATCGTAGCATATCGCCACCATTTGGCAGAAAATTATTTATAAAAGGTTTGCCTGCCGCCAAAGGATTGCCCCCTTTACCTGTTGCTAACTGGTAAGGTTTTAAGTTAGGTACACCGGTATTAAAAATGGGCCATAGATCAACGGAACGGGGTGAGTTGGCTGCCGGTAAAAGAAGATTTCCGAAAATAGCATCATCCAACGCACCACCTGCCAGTGCCGGATTTCCTTTCAACCCAAATAAACCATTTTGTCCATTGCCAAAACCAAAACCGGTTCCACCAAAAGCACATGCCAGTGAATTTTTTTGAATCCGCAATGGCGCCAATGCCGGAACTGCACCACCGAATAAGGCATCATCCATATATAGACTCAATTCAGGGTTGTAAAAATATTTTCCAAAAACATTTAATCTTGCGAGGTCTTGGTAAGGAGTCAACGAGTTCCAATAATCTTTCATACCAATAGGTACTACCACTTCATTGGTTAATGGCATTCCGAGGCGTGAAACTTGTATCCAAGGACCGCTGTTATCTGTTCCATTATTATTGTTTTCATAATCCTTGTAATCCTTTAAAACATTTATTTTCTGGCGGCTGGCTGATGCCCATACACCAATTACATAATTAGGGTCCAGGATATTGCTTGCCATAGATACAGGCTTGTGATCTTTTTGCAGCGTTGAAATATCAATTTGCAAGGCAATCGTGGAAACATTCAAACATTTTAAACCATCAATAGACTGTGTCCCGGTAGTACGGGGAGCATCACCGAGGTCAAAAATACCACCGAGGTCAACAAAAAAAGGATCATCCGAGGTGCCACAAAATACTTTCTCACCTGTTGAAGCTGTATTAATGGAGCTTTCAATCAATGATTCATAGCTTGGTGCATTTAAACCAACCGGTGAGCTAATAGAACGGGGGCCTATATTCGTCGGTGGCACTATTCCGTTATTTACGATGGTAGTAAATTTTTTCCCACCATCCATACTTCTTTCTAATTTGTAGGTGGTTTTCAAATTTTGTTTCCCTAACCGGATATTAAAAAAAGTAGTCGGGTCTTCATTCACTTTACTAAATGTGAAGCGATACGTAATGTCATCACCTGCGGTAGCAAGGTTATTGTCCACATGAATTTCATAGCGGATATTTTCGCCAAAAGAATAATAATTAGGACCGCCCTGTGGTAACTGACCGGGCACATAGGTGGCTATAATATTTATCTTGTTAGCATTTCCTGGATCCCGGAAAGCATAGAGATCCGTATTATCTGCCAATGGATCATTAGCAATTAACGGAGCTTCTCGGTGGCTGGATGCAAAAGCCGCAAAAGGGAATACATTAACCAGCATTGCCACTAATAGGGCTGATGCATAGATCTTCTTTCTCATAAATTGTTTGTTTTAATTGTAAATAAAAAAATTAACGCCATTTAATGGAGCTGTCAGTTCTATACATTGGTTAAAAAAAACGAATACAAATAAAAAAGTAAGGATAGTGGAAGAGGGGTGCGGAATGTTAAATACGGTGTACGCAGTTTTATAGATTTAGCAATTGTTAAACTTTTCGGCCTGAATAATTACATACAAAGCCGCTACCTGGAAAAGCATAGATTTCGTTATCACAACTCCTATTTTATGGAGATCCGGAATATGGTAAATACACACTAAACAAATGACTCACATTCAGCAGAATAATGTAATTTTGACCGTTCTAAAAGCTTTTTTTGCTGACTATCAACTAACTGGCTTTTCAGGGATCAGGGATTTAGATCTCCATTTAGCGACTAATAGTTCATAAAACATCGAATGAAGACACTGACAGCACTGACAGACCCCGTCTATACAGAACCAGAAAAATTCAGCAGGTACGAAAAGTTCTGGTTGAAATTTATGAATGATAAAAGAGACCTTCCTTTTATTCATTTGCTTACTGCTATACATATATTGGTTATACCTGCTGCCGTTATTTTATATACGCCTCTTTTGCAGGGATGGTATTGGTGGCTGGCTTATGTTCCTTACTTCTATATTTCTCAAATGTATTTTAAAGGTCGTTTTGGGTTGATGCTGCATTGCATCAGTCATCGCAAACCTTTTAAGAAAGAATACCTCTTTCTGTATAATTATGTTATCTGGTTTGTTTGTCCTTTCTTTGGTCATACTCCCGAAACTTATTTTGTTCACCACATGGGTATGCATCATGTGGAAAATAACCAGGAAGATGATGCCAGCAGCACAATGAAATATAAAAGGGACAGTCTTGTTGACTTCCTCAAATATGTTGGTCGTTTTTTGACTTTAGGCGTTGTAGATACATTTATGTACTTTTTTAACCGTAAAAGAAAGAAATTGTACATGAAACTGACCTATGGTGAACTGGCTTTCTATGCTTTTTGTGCGGGACTGTCTTTTGTAAATTTCAAAGCCACCCTGTTCATTTTCATTATTCCTTTTGTGTTTGCCCGTATCGTAATGATGCTTGGCAACTGGACACAGCATTCGTTTATTGATAAGAATGATCCGGAAGATAATTTTACCAGTGCTATCAACTGCATCAACACCAAGTATAATCAAATGTGCTGGAATGATGGTTACCATACTGTTCACCATCTTCGGCCGGCAATGCACTACACAGAAATACCAGGCGAATTTTTAAAACTGCAAAAGGAAATGGCCGCTAAAAAAACATTTGTGTTTGATGGTGTTCATTATCTCCACATTTTTATCTGGCTGATGACCAAAAACTATAATAAGCTGGCCGATAACCTCGTAAATATTGAAAATACTTTCTCCAGCAAAGAAGAAGCTATAGCGTTGATGAAAGAACGGGTTAAAAAAATTGCATAAGTAAAAGGGCCTCGTTTGAAGCCCTTTTATCCTGAGTTTGTCGAAGGGTTATTCTTTTTCATCTTTCTTCAACCCAATAACCGGCAACGTCTTTTCATGAATCATCTGATTAAGTTTTACAACATCTTCATTCATTATTTTCTTCAGCTTGTTCAGTTGCTCATCAATCTGCACCACCAATTCGGCATATGCATCTTTCGATTGGCGGCTAAGACCCGACTGTCCGGCTGCTGCTGCATTATAAATACTGGATAGTTTATCATCAAGTCTGATGGGAAAATTAAGTACATCCTGTCCGCTTTTGGCTTTGGTCTGGTGCAATGCGTCTTCCACCACCGTCATTTGTTTGTTTACTGTGTCAATCTGCTGTTTTATTTCTTTAGGTATATCTTCTTTTCCAATCCTTGCACTAAAATCATTCATCTGTTGCCTTACTTCCCGGATATTTTTAATGGCTTTCATTATTTCAGACGACTTATCCCGGATGGTAATAAGATGATTGAACTGTTCTTCATATTCAGCTTGTGATGTTTTATAATTAGGATCAGCCAGAATTGTAAAAGGAACTTCAGTAGAGTCATTGCCCGACTTGAATTTGGCAAAATAATTTCCGGGAGCCGCTTTAGGTCCGCCAACAAACCCATTCCACAAAATCAACCCATCTACTTTTTCAGCCACCGGGTAATTCATATCCCATTCAAACCGGTTCATACCTTTCACCACTTCTACTTTATTCTCTTTTGAAGAAGTAGCATACGTTTTAATTGCTTTTTTATTTTTATCCATTAATACAATGGAAAGCTTGGTAGAATCAATTACGTCTTTCAGGTAATAATTAAATACAGTTCCGTTTGGTGGATTCATTCCTGCATTAGTTAAAGGCGCCCCACCAAAACCACCGCCCCCACGACGGCCACCACCGGGCATCCGGTAAGCAGGGTTTACATCAAATACATGAAGGCTTTTATTTAAAATGGCTGTGCTTGTTTGTTGTACCGTTGTCAGATCATCCAATATATAAATACTACGGCCTTGTGTTCCAACAATAAGATCATTGTTCTTAATGGTAAGGTCTGTAATAGGAACTATCGGTAAGTTCAGTTGAAATGATTTCCAACTGTTGCCATCATCATAAGAAATGTACATTCCGTATTCAGTACCTGCATATAATAAACCAGCTCTTTTTCTATCAGCTCTCACGGCTCTGGTAAAGTGCAGGCGGTTAATGCCGTTTACAATCAGCTTCCATGTTTTACCATAATCTTCTGTCTTATAAATGTAAGGTGCAAAATCATCACTCTTGTATTTTGTTCCAACAAAATAAGCTGCTCCCTTTTTAAAGGGGTCAACTTCAACACAATTCCACATCATCGCTTTGGGGCTATCTTTTGGTGTTACATTCTCCCAATTTTTTCCTCCGTCTTTACTTACATGGATAAGGCCGTCATCACTGCCTGTCCAGAGTAAATCTTTTTCTGTTGCACTTTCTGCCGCAGTAAAAATGGTACAGTAATATTCCACACTTGTATTGTCTTGTGTTATGGGTCCACCACTGGATGCTTGTTTCTTTTTATCATTAGTTGTTAAATCAGGAGAAATCATCTGCCATGTTTTCCCTTCATCTTCGGTGGCAAAAAGATGATTGCCCGCTGCATATAATTTTTTAGGATTATTCGGAGAAAAAAAGATCGGATAGTTCCATTGAAAACGATACTTAGCTGCTTCAGCACCAGCCCCCATATTATCAACCGGCCAAACATTGATTGCACGGCTTTCCCCGGTACGATGATCAAGCCGTTGCAACATACCCATATAATTTCCTCCATAAGTAATATCAGGATTTTCCGGATCTGCAACAACATAACCACTTTCGGCGCCAGCTGTAACTTCCATGTCCGCAGCAGCAATAGAGGAACCATAGGTTCGGCTTTTTATTCTGAATGCACTGTTATCCTGTTGTCCACTCAGAATGCGATAGGGAAATGCATTGTCGGTACTTACTCGGTACACCTGTGCAGTGGGTTGATTCAAATAAGTGCTCCAGTTATTACCGCCATCAAAACTTACCTGTGCTCCGCCATCATCCGCTACTATCATTCGGTTACCATCTTCCGGGTCTATCCACAAATCATGATGGTCCCCATGCGGTGTGTTGATGCTTTTGAAAGTTTTACCCCCATCGGTGCTGATCATAAAATCAACATTGGGACAATACACTTTGTTTTCATTCTTTGGGTCAACAAATACTTTGGTATA
>JANNCC010000299.1:0-3594 GCA_031386125.1 Chitinophagaceae bacterium | reverse complement strand
AATTTGCTTTAAATATTGCAAGCACTTCGTCAGGAGTATATCTATTAATTTTTCCCATTAATTACAATTGAATACAAACATTCTTCGCCTCCGTAAAAAATCGCAAAGCTTCCCAACCACCTTCTCTCCCAACACCACTGTTCTTCAATCCTCCAAAAGGAGTTCGTAAATCCCGGAGTAGCCAGCAATTAATCCAGATAATACCGCTTTCTACTTTTGCGGCTACTGTATTAGCTCTTGAAATATCTTTTGTCCAGATACTGGCCGCTAATCCGTATTGTGTCGCATTGGCCAATTGTATTGCTTCCTCTTCAGTTTTAAAAGATTGAATTGTAACAACAGGCCCGAATATTTCCTCCTGGTTGGTTTGGCAATTTTGGCCTAAGCCTTCAATAACAGTTGGTTGAATAAAATAACCATTAGCACATCGGCCTTCTACTTTCACTGCATTGCCACCACATAAAATGGTGCCGCCTTCCTGCTTTGCAGTTTCTATACAGCGTAGTATTTTTTCATAATGAATCTTACTGACAATTGCTCCTTGTTTTGATTCTGGCAATAACGGGTCACCAACAGTTAACTTCTTTGCCCAAGCAACAAAATCAGTTTTGAATTTTTCATACACTGATTCTTCGATAAGAATACGACTACCACATAAACAAATTTGCCCTTGGTTGCCAAATGAAGAACGAATAGTATTAAACAACATTTTTTCCCAATCACAATCAGCGAAAATGATATTGGGATTTTTTCCGCCTAATTCTAATGACAGTTTTTTAAATTTTGGCGCTGCAATAGAAGCAATTCGTTCGCCAGCTTTTGTACTGCCCGTAAATGAAATGGCTTTTATCGCCGGATGAGAAACGATGGCTTCACCTGCACCGGGACCCGTACCATGTATTATGTTCAACACTCCATCTGGCAAGCCAGCTTCTTTACAAATTTTAGCCAGCAGGTAAGCTGTAACAGGAGTTACTTCACTTGGTTTGGCCACTACACAATTGCCGGCTGCCAATGCAGGAGTAATTTTCCATGTAAATAAATACAAGGGCAAATTCCAGGGAGAAATACAACCTACAATACCGATTGGCTGACGAAGTGTATAATTCACCGCTTTGTCTTCCATATTATGACTCTCAGTAGCAAAGTGCAGAATGCCTGTTGCAAAAAATCGGAAGTTTGCAGAAGCTCTTGGAATGTCCACTTCTTTACTTAACCAAAGTGGTTTACCGTTATCATTTGTTTCAGCCAACGCTAATACTTCAAGATTTTCATCAATCAATTCTGCTATGCGGTTAAGAACTTTAAATCTAGTTTCAACAGGTGAGACACTCCATGAAGGAAATGCTTTTTGTGCAGCATGAACTGCAGCATCCACATCTTTTTCATTGCTATCAGGAATTTGTCCAACTATTTCGCCGGTTGCAGGATTGATGTTATCAATAAATTTACCGCTTAACGGCCCAATGAGATTTCCTCCAATATAATTCTCTAGGTGATATGCAATGTCAAGCTTCATCAGCACCAATTATTAATTACTCATTATTAATTATTAATTTCTCAGATACTTCCAGTCCGTCCACCATCTACCGGAATACTAACCCCGTTTACATAAGACGCAGCCGGTGATGCCAAGAACGCTGCGACAGCTGCCACTTCTGATGCATCAGCAAATCGTTTCATCGGCACTTCTTCTATCATATTCTTTTCCACAATATCAACAACGGTATTTCCTCGCTTCGCAATATTTTCAATTAATGTTGATAAACGTTGTGTTGAAGTAAACCCGGGTAGCACATTATTAACAGTAATATTATATTGTCCCAATTCATTGGCCATACTTTTTGCCCAACTGGCCACTGCGCCACGAATAGTATTGGATACTCCCAAATTCTTCAACGGAATTTTTACCGATGTAGAAATAATATTGATGATACGTCCGTAACCTTCTTTTTGCATTGAAGGGACAACAGCTTTTGTCAAAATGTGATTACAAATGAGATGCTGATTGAATGTATTTAAAAATGCTTCTTCCGTTGCTTCGATAACTGGGCCAGCGGCCGGGCCACCGGTATTATTGATAAGGATATGTACTGGTGATTTTGCTGCATGATTTTCAATAACCTTTTTTACTTCATCTGGTTTACTAAAATCGGCAACGAGATAGCTATGTTGCTGGCGCAATTGTGTATCCAATTTTATAATAGCCTCTTTTAAGGTCACTTCATTCCTGGCAACCAAAGTGCAATTAGCTCCAAGCAAAGCCAGTTCTTCAGCTATTGCCAAACCGATGCCTTGGGTGCTACCGCAAACAACCGCATTTTTTCCTTCAAGAGAGAGATTCATGGTGTCAAACCTAAAGAAAATAGTTGTAATTTTTCGACCTCATTACATCATTAAAATCTGCACTATGCCAGTTGCTGCTCCTTTCAACCTGAAAAAATGGATTGACGAACACCGTGACCTGCTGAAACCACCGGTAGGTAACCAATGTGTGTATAAAGATGCGGAGAACTTTATCGTTATGGTAGTCGGCGGGCCCAATGCCAGAAAGGATTATCACTTTAATGAAACGGAAGAATTGTATTTCCAGGTGGAAGGTGATATTGTGGTAAGAATTATTGACAACGGTGAGTTCAGGGATATTCCTATTAGAGAAGGTGAACTATTTTTACTGCCGCCCAAGACACCGCATTCACCGCAAAGAGGACCCGGCACTATTGGTTTGGTGATTGAAAAGAAAAGAGAATCGGAGGATGATGGGTTTTTATGGTTCTGTGAAAAATGTGGCAATAAATTGTATGAAGAAACATTGCATGTGGATGATATTGTAAAACAGCTACCCCCTATAATGAACCGTTTCTGGGAAGATATGATGCACAGGACTTGTGAGAAATGCGGGGCTGTGATGGAGCCGCCAGTTAAGAAAAATTAATTGCACGCAAAGGCGCTAAGACGCAAAGTTGTGGTTTAATAATTGCGGCTTAGCGTCTTTGCGAGATAATACTAAATATGAAAATAGACATCCACACTCACATCATGCCGGGCAAAATGCCCAAATGGACCGAGAAATTTGGCTATGGCGAATTTATCCATCTTGAACATCGGGAATGTGATGCCTGTATGATGAAAGGTGATAAATTATTTCGGGTTGTAGAGGAAAACTGCTACAAAGCGGATTTAAGGTTGAAGCAGATGGAAGAAACAGAAGTGTCCATGCAGGTGCTATCTACTATTCCTGTTCTGTTTAATTATTGGGCAAAGCCTGCCGATGGATTAGAAACATCCCGTTTCTTTAATGACCACATTGCAGAAACAGTGGTTAAAGAACCGAATCATTTTATTGGTTTAGGAACTGTTCCATTGCAAGACATCAACCTTTCTATTAAAGAGATGGAACGATGTATCAAGGAATTGAAAATGCCGGGACTTGAAATCGGCTCTAATATTAATGGTAAAAATCTTTCTGATGAATCATTCTTTCCTTTTTATGAAGCGGCTGAAAAATTAGGCTGTGCACTTTTTGTTCATCCCTGGGAAATGATGGGAGAAACACAGATGGAAAAATATTGGCTGCCCTGGCTGGTGGGTATG
>JANNCC010000283.1:0-3826 GCA_031386125.1 Chitinophagaceae bacterium | reverse complement strand
GATTTTTTTTACGATGAAGATTAAAATAAAGAAAAGTACTTGCTGTTAAGGAAAAAATTAACCCGGTTCTTGTGAGTGCTCCGATAAAAGCAGCAGTAAAAATGAATAAATAAAAAGAAGTTGAAAGGTTGTGCATTATTTGAAATGATGGACTGAAAACATTTCTACTTTTATACAGCTCTTTGAAACGTAAACCAGATAGGCATACGGACTTCGTATCGCTACTTTAAGCAGTAAGAAGTTGGGCGATAGCTATGAAGGAACATTAAAGAACGGCTACCTTTATAATGGCAAAGAGCTCTTTGACGATGGAGATTTGAACTGGTATGATTACGGGTTTAGAAACTACGACCCGCAGATTGGCCGCTTCCCGCAGCTTGACCCACTTACTGATAGTTATCCGTTCTTAACCCCATATCAATATGCAAGCTGCGACCCGATAGCGAACATAGATATTGATGGGTTAGAGGGATATGATGCTGTTGTTCGCAATATGACAGGCTACTTGGGAAAAGCTGACAATCTTGGTGGTTTGGGGTCTTCAATTGGAAGCATTATTAATGGTATATCAGCGGTGGCAAGAATAGCTGGCCCTGTAGGAAGTATTGCAAATCTTGGGACGAATGTTATTAATACAACATCTCAAAGGAATATTGTAAAACAGCAATTGGCTACGAAGACTATTAATGGTGGTTTTCCAACAGGGCAAGCAGGAAAACAAGCCCCAATTGTAAAGCATCAATCCCTTTCACCAAAACGGGAGGTTGTAACTGGAAAAGTTACTGCTTCCTCTTTATCTGGAAATTCAGAATTAGGAATACCATTAGTATATGGAGGAACTGTAGCACCAGATCCAAGAGTCGCTATTATCGCAGCTGCGGCCGTAATAAGCCTATATATGACTATAGGAATAATACACATGGCCACTGCAGGTGATGCATTTGGATATGGCACTTACAATGACCATGCAGTACCTGATAATACGATTTATAATAGGCCTATTTATACAACTCCAAAAGAAGAAGCACCTCCTTTTGATGGACAACAGTTGAAAGCAGAAGACCAAACAGATCATATGGGGAAATCCCGTGGTGATACACCTGGAAATAATCAAGCACAAAATAAGCAAGTTAAGTCCCTGGGTAAAAAATATAATTTATCAGACAAGCAATTAGAAAGATTACATGATAGGATTTCTAAACAAGGTTATGGGTATAAAGAAATTGAGCAAATAATTAGGAATAATGACTACTAATATGATAGTATAAAATGCAAGAAATAAGAGAAATAATAATTAATGCCTTTATAGGTAAAAAAATTTCAAAAGTTACTGTAGGTGGTAGCAATGGATCTGTCGTGATTTTGCGTATCGGAGACAATTTGTTTTCATTATTTATTTATTGTATTTGGAGACTTGAAGAAAATGATAAAATTGTTACAGGTTGGAATGAATCAAGTGACGCTGAAAGTGGTAATTTAACACAGCAAATAAAGCTTTTATTAAATGACGAAATAAAAAATATTCAATTGAGTAATTTTATGGATATTAAAATTTATTTTTTAAGTGGAAAGGTATTAAATATTTTTTGTGATATAACACCTAAATACGAGCCGGAAGAGTACGATGAAAATTGGGTAATTAGTGACATTGTCAACAATGTATCTTATAGGTTAAAAAATAATTTTGAAATTGAGGTTAGTAAGTATTCATAAATTTTCTTCACCAGTTGTCGGTAGTGTTGAATAAATAAAAAAGCGTTGAAAGATTGTAATGAGTTTGTGGCCAACCCCGTTCTTCGTAGAATGATGAAAGATTCCCGGATAGCCGGTACAAGTTGTGCATCGTTCCGACCGTTGGTACGGGATAAATACTGCAACGATGGACTGAAAAGACCGCCGCATAGTTCTTTGAAAGCTGCATACCTTACCCATATGGGTTGCGCATAGCAACGCTGAGCAGTAAGAAGCTGGGGGATGTGTACGAAGGTGTTTTAAAGAATAATTACCTGTACAATGAAAAAGAGATCTTTGATGATGCTGATTTAAATTGGTACGATTACGGGTTTAGAAATTATGATCCGCAGATAGGGAGGTTTACACAACTTGACCCGCTGACACATGACTACCCTTACTTAACACCATTTCAATATGCAAGTTGCGACCCGATAACAAATATTGACATTGATGGGTTGGAAGGTGGAAGTGCAGTTGGTGTTGTAATTGGAGGAATTGGAAAAGGAATCACTGAAGCTGCTGAACATGGTGGTGCTGTAAAGGATTTACTGGGAGTTGTTGTAAAGGCATCTTATGCGGTAAATAATGCAACAAAAGGATTGTCCCTTGCTTTGTCAGCAGGAAATTTTATCCAAATTGCTAGAGTAGCTATTTCTATAATAAACTCAAACCCTGCTACTATACCGGCCGGAAATAATATGCCGGTGATTGACAATACTGCAATTAATAAAAGAAATTATGTAGTTAATCAAATGACGGGAAAAAATACTTCAAAGCTAAGGGGTGGTAAAGTTTTTACTGGTGAAGATGGAGGGAATGAAGGCCCTAAAGGAGAAGTAGATGATGGGGATGGTGACCCAACAAATATTGATGGGTTAGGTCCAGCTATAGGAGGAATTGCAAAATTAGCCCACCCGCCAAAATGGTTTGAAGCAACACTAACGGCATTTGAAGGTGCTCATGAATTACACAAGGAAGGGTTATTAGGAGAAGATAACAGTCATAAAAGCAAAAAATATGATGCGCATGGAAATACTATATACAATGCCGAAAAGAAGCCAGTTATAAAAGTAGAGCCTCCAAAATATCTTGAAGGCAAGAATCCTGGATGGGGAGATGGGGACACTTTGGAAATTAGGAGTCCAGCTTCTCGTGGAGATGAACCTGATACAATTATATTAGTCCCGCATATTGATTCCACAAGAAAGATTCATAGAAAAGGGAAAAGATATTAATCATAACAGTATATGAAATTAACAATAATATTTGTTTCGTTAGCCTTTTGCTTTTACTCATGCACTAATAAAGCAGGGGTTAAAAAAATACAGCTCGGAGATTTAATTCTGGAAGGAGCAATAACTATAAAAGGAAGTGACACTATATTTAATGGGGAAATAAAGTATTACAATAGAAATAATAAGTTAATCAGCAAAATCCATTATTTGAATGGTCAAAAAAATGGGACAGCAGTTAATTTTCATCCTAATGGGGCTATTCATGAAGAATCTAGCTATGTTCTAGGTCTTATCAATGGATTTAGATTCACGTATGATTTAAACGAAAAAATTGAATCAAAGGATTATTATTATTATGGGGCAAGAATTGGGCCTTTAGTTGTCTATGAAAATGGAATTGTAAAGGAATATTATTTTAGCGATTTTGAAGGTCATACGTTGTTTTCCAGTTCTTATGATAGTCTTGGGAATTTGAAGGAAAAATCAAAAGAATATTTCTACTTGACAACCTTAAAAGGACAAAACGATTCAAAAAGCGGACTATTCCTTTTCTTATATTTACTCAATCCGCCAAAAATGAAATTGGACTATCGTTTTGTAAGCTCCCCCAAAAGTCGGCCATTTGAAATTAGAGATTATTCTCTAACTTAAATGGTTCAATTATGAAAAAGAAAAGATTCACGGAGGCACAGATTGTCTCCATCCTCCACCAGCAGGAAGTTGGTAAATCAGTTAAAGACATTAGTCGGGAGAACGGTATCAGCGATGCCACGTTTTACAATTGGAAAGCAAAGTATGGCGGTATGCAGATCAGTGATGTCAAACGGATGAAAGACCTGGAAGAAGAAAACGGCCGT
>JANNCC010000202.1:0-30982 GCA_031386125.1 Chitinophagaceae bacterium | reverse complement strand
CTTTTGCTTCTTCATACACTTTCCTGTTCTTATCAAACCAGGGTTTGTTGTTATTTTTCTTTAATTTTTTTAAAAATCTAATAGTGGAAGGGCTTAGCATTTTTTACTTTTTGCTAAGATAATACAGACCGGCAATACGAGGGTCAACTATTAAACCATAAACTACTAACCAGAAACTCTTTAAATTCTTCCCCAGTTCTCTCCGCTTTTAATCCGGTACATGGTCATCTCACTAACATTGTAGTTTTTGGCCAACTGTTTAATGGTGATGTTGCGATTCTTGCTGTTGAGAATATTTTTTATTTTTTTGACTTGTGTAGCAGTCAGCTTCAAACCTTCTGTTTTGTTAGCCTGTTTTTCTTTGTAAGCAATTTTTGCCGGACTGCCCTGCTGGTGATCAATCATTTGCTCCAGTGTTGTCCACCGCAGGTTTTTAATATTGTTATCAAGTTTGTTATGATTACGATGGATAACATACTTGTGTTTGAGCGACGGCTTTTTCAAAAACAGTTGGGCCATTTCCCGGTGTATATACAAAGTACCTTTGTTGTCGGGGCGGTGCAGGTTCAGGGTTCTGTAACCAGTGGTCAGGGAACCACTCAATAGTTTACCGTCTTTCAGAACATCCAATTTATAACTTGCTATGCGGCCCAAAGAGGATACGGCATAGCGGTTGCGGAGTTGTTTCCACCCGGGAAACGTCAGTGCTTTCCATGCTTCACCTGCTATTTTTTTAATCATAAAAAATTATTTTAGTCAGAGATGGGATGCCGCCTTGATAACTATGGTACGCTAAGGTTATAGAGGGGATAAATCGTTACTACTAAGATAAAAAAGTTAAAGGCAACAGCAATATTATTTTTTCCCGGTGATTTGCAGGAACTCAGCTTCCGAAATAATTTTTACCGTGTTGATTTTTTTGGCTTTTTCCAGTTTACTTCCTGCATCCTCACCTACAACCAGGTAATTGAGTTTGGCACTAACACCACTAACTATTTGTGCCCCATTCTCTTCTGCTATTGCCTCTGCCTCACTTCTTTTTAAAGTAGGTAGTGTACCGGTAAATAAAAATGTCTGGCCTTTCAGGTTATCACCTGCAGATAGCTCTTTCTTTTGATTTTTTAATTGTAAACTCAGTTTTTCTAACTGCTCCAGCATTTCGATATTACTCTTATTGCTAAAAAAATGGTGAATACTGCCTGCTACTTTTGGTCCCACATCTTCCAGGTTTTGCAATTCTTCTAACGAGAATTTTTTAAAATCCAGTAAATGGTTAACAGCCTGTGCCAATGTCTTAGCGGTTGTTTCGCCAACAAAGCGGATACCCAATGCATATATTAAACGATGCAGCGGCTGCTGTCTTGAGTTTTCAATAGCCGATTTTAAATTTTCTATTGATTTTTCTTTGAATCCTTCCTGCAAAGCAATTTTAGTAAAGTCTAATTGATAAACACCGGGAATATCTTTTAATAAACCCAGTTCATAAAATTTACGGACGTTGGCATCGCCAAAGCCACGGATGTCCATAGCATTTTTACTTACAAAATGTATGATACGTTCTACCACCTGTGCCGGGCATTCAATATTAATACATCGCCACACGGCTTCTTCTTCCTCTTTAAATAATTTGCTTTCACAAACGGGACAGGTTGTAGGGAAAACAATTTTCTTTTCCTTACCTGTTCTTACATCCGTAAGCGATTTTACAATCTGCGGAATCACATCACCGGCTCTTTCAATCAGCACAGCATCGCCGATGCGTAAATCTTTTTCCCGGATGTATTCTTCATTGTGAACAGAGATACTGCTAACGGTAACACCGCCGACAGCAACCGGCTCCAGCTTGGCAACAGGAGTTACAGCCCCGGTTCTTCCTATCTGGAATTCTACATTTAGCAGTTTGGTAGTGCCTTGTCTTGCTTTAAATTTATACGCAATAGCCCAGCGGGGATGGTGTGATGTCATGCCTAATTTATCCTGCAGGATAAAATCATTCACTTTTATTACCATGCCATCAATCTCGTATGGCAGATTATCCCGCCCCGCTTCAAAAGCACTGCAATATTTTATAACGCCTTCAATATCTTTAAAAACTTTTTTCTCCTTTTCCGGGCTGCGGAAACCCAACTGCCACAGCATGGCTAAAGAATCGGAATGAGTTGTTAGTTGTGGCGGAATTTTCTTTCCCTTTTGTAAAGAATAATAACTTACATGATAAACAAATGCTTCCAGGTTTCTCTTCGCTGCTTCATTGGGGTCTTTAATGCGAAGTGTTCCGGCAGCGGCATTACGGGGGTTGGCTAACGGAGTCAAACCCTGTTCCACCATTTGTTCATTGTACCGGGCAAAATTGTTTTTATTAATAAGCACTTCACCTCTTATTTCCACTTGTTGCAATCCATATTCAGAAAATTTTGCCGACAATGGAATGGAGCGAATCTGTTTTACGTTGGCAGTTACTTCGTCACCTTCCACACCATCGCCACGGGTGGCACCACGAACCAATAAATCATTTTCATAAATGAGAGAAATGCTGCCGCCGTCAAATTTTGGTTCTACGCAATATTCAATCGCAGACAAGCCAGTTAATTCTCTTGCCTTCCTGTCAAAATCAACCAGGTCATCACTGTTGTAAGAATTATCCAGTGATAGCATGGGAACAAGATGCTGAACAGTTGGAAAGTCTTTGGTTAATCCTTTGGCTACCCGCTGTGTGGGAGAATCAGCAGTTTTTAATAAAGGAGTTTCTGATTCAATTTTCTCCAAGGCCTTATAGAGCTGGTCGTACTCATAGTCTGCAATCAATGGGTCGTTTAATATATAATAACGGTGTTCATGGAAACGCAGGGCTTCTCTCAATTGTTCAACTTCTTTTTTTGAGATGTAACCGGCTGATTGTTTTTTAATCAATTCACCTGTAAGCTTTTGCAGTTCTTTGGTATTTTCCTTTGAGTACATATAGTAAGAAAGTTGGTAGGTAAAGTTAGTGCCTCCCGGCAAAAAATTAATGTGTCGTAAGTACATATTTATTATCTTCGAAATCTGATTTGCTGAAAGAGGAAGTTTTTTATCCTCTGCTACTAACGATTTTGAAGTTGTAAAAAAGCTTGCTATGAAGAAATTTTCTACACTGATCCTGGCTGCGGTATGCCTGTCAGTTACTGTACATGCACAATTACTTACCTGGACACCCAATTTCGCTAAAGACAATGATAATATTGTTATTACCATGGATGCCACAAAAGGGAACCAGGGATTAAATAACTATACTCCCACTTCAGATGTATATGTGCATGTAGGAGTGATTACAAATCTTAGTGCTAATGCTGCTGACTGGAAGTATGTAAAATTTACATGGGCCACAACTCCACCTGCTGCACAGGCAACTTCTCTAGGAAGTAATAAATGGCAATATACCATTACTAATATCAGGAGTTTTTTTGCTGTACCGGGTGGGGAGACCATTCAGAAAATAGCTATTCTCTTTCGTAATGGCGCCGGTACTACCGTTCAACGCAATGCAGATGCAGGCGATATGTATATCCCGGTTTATGATAATTCATTTGCTGTTCGATTCAGTATCCCCCCGTTTCAACCAAAGTACATACCAATCCCAGAGCCAATCAGCAAACAGGTCGGTGATAATATAAATGTAACCGCTATTTCCACCGGAGCATCAGAGATGAAATTATATCTTAATGGTAGTGTGATACAATCTGCAATTGGTGTTAACACTATTTCGGCTAATCCGACTCTAACAGTTACTGGTAATACAGAGATCGTTGCAGAAGCCATAGCAGGGCCTGCATCAAAAAAAGATACACTCCGATTTTTTGTAGCACCTGCCGTCAATATCGCTCCACTACCCGCAGGAGTCAGAGATGGCATTAATTATGAAGCAGGTAATACTTCTGCTGTTTTGGTGCTGTTTGCACCGGGCAAAAACAGGGTTTCTGTTATAGGGGAATTTTCAGGCAGCAACTGGATAGAACAAGCTAATTATATAATGAATAAAACACCAGACGGAAATTACTGGTGGCTACGCATAGCAACGCTGACACCTGGAACTGAATACGCCTTTCAATACCTCGTGGATGGGTCACTAAAAGTGGGTGAGCCGTATGCAGAAAAAATCCTCGACCCGTCTAATGATGGGTTTATAACAGCAACTACTTATCCTGGATTGAAAGCTTATCCTACCGGGTTAACCACCGGCATAGTAAGTGTGTTACAAACAAATGCACCCGGCTACAGCTGGACTATCAATAATTTTTCAAGACCGGATAAAAGAAACCTCGTTATCTACGAATTATTACTCCGGGATTTTTTAGCTGCACATGATTGGAAAACACTCCGGGATACTTTGAGCTACCTGAAAACAATGGGAGTGAATGCTATTGAGATAATGCCTTTCAATGAATTTGAAGGCAATGAAAGCTGGGGATACAATCCCGACTATTTTCTGGCTCCTGATAAGTACTATGGCCCCAAAAATTCATTAAAAGAATTTATTGATGCCTGCCATGTGCAGGGAATAGCTGTTTTGATGGACATTGCATTGAACCATACAACAGGGTTAAATCCGCTGGCAGCACTGTACTGGAACAGTGCTACTAATCAACCAGCGGCCAACAATCCCTGGTTGAATGTAACAGCACAACATCCTTACAATGTATTCAACGACTTTAATCATGAAAGCCTGAGTACCCGATATTTTAGCAGCCGGGTGATAGAGCATTGGTTGCAGGAGTATAAATTAGACGGTTTCCGTTTTGATCTTTCAAAAGGGTTTACACAGAACACAAATTGCGGCGGCAGCCCAACAAACGAATCTTGCTTTCAGCAATATGATGCCAGCCGGGTTGCTATCTGGAAGCGGTATTATGATACAACACAGCTAAAGTCGCCGGGATCGTATGCCATATTAGAACACTTTGCAGCAAACAATGAAGAAATAGAATTATCTAATTATGGTATGCTGCTTTGGGGAAATAATACTTTCAATTTCCAGGAAGCATCTATGGGTTATATACCCAACTCAAATTTCGAAGGCTTCCTGCATACTACGAGAGGCTGGAATAATCCTTACCTGGTTGGGTACATGGAAAGCCATGATGAAGAAAGGCTGATGTATAAAAATCTGCAGTTTGGAAATACAGCCAATACTTCGCATAATGTCAGGGATTTAAATACTGCCTTAAAAAGAATTGAACTTTGTGCCGGTTTCTTCCTGACAGCACCCGGCCCGAAAATGATATGGCAATTTGGAGAACTGGGTTATGATTTTTCAATTAATCGCTGTGTGGATGGAAGCGTTAACAATAATTGCCGCTTAGATAATAAACCTATTCGCTGGGATTATAAGAGTATGGTGCAACGAAAAAGGCTCTATGATATTTATGCCAGCCTTAATAAACTTCGTTTTCACTCGTGGTATAAGGATGTCTTTATTGCCAATAATATTAATCTTACCCGAAATTTAAGCGGGGCTTTTAAATCAATGACGATTCGCAGCGCTACTGACTCATCAGTACTCTGTATAATTGGAAATTTTGATGTAACGGCACAAACAGGTTCTTTTACCTTTCCGGCGGGGGGCACCTGGTATGACTACCTGAATGGAAATACAATTACTGCAACGGGGGCAGCACAAAGTATAACATTGCAGCCGGGTGAGTTTCATGTGTACCTGAACAGAAATCTTACTAATGCTGTAATAACACCTGTTTCCAATAATAACACCCCCGGCAATCAGTTGCTGGCAACGATCTATCCTAATCCGGCACAGCCGATTTCTTTTCTTGATATTGATATTCCTCAAACAGGAAAAGTGCAAATAGAATTATTCAATAGCCTTGGTCAGAAAATAAGCACTATTTTTTCAGGAAATCTTAGTCGTGGAAAACACAGGATGACGGTTTCTGATAAAATCAATAATTTACCCGCTGGAACTTATTTACTAAACATTCAATCTGTAAATAAATCAACACCGGTAAAATTTGTGATTCAATAATTTAAAAAGCCACCTGTTTATGACGGAAAAGGAATTGCGGTTGAAGACCGCTGAAATAGAGAAAATCAGCCACATTGATTATTTTAATATAGCCATTTCGGTTGACTGTGTCATCTTCGGTTATGACGAAAAAGAGTTAAAGGTGTTACTCATCAAATCAGACCTCGAAGAATTTGCCGGGCTTCATTCTTTGCTTGGCGATTTGATAAGACCCGACGAAGATTTGGAAACGGCTTCTTATCGGATATTAAAAGAAAGAACAGGACTGGATGATGTGTATCTGGAGCAGGTACAGGCATTTGGTAGTATTGAACGCCACCCATCGGGTCGTGTAATTACCATTGCCTATTATTCCCTGATAGACATTAAACATCATAAGTTACAACTCAGCCACAATGAACTGAACTGGCATCCCGTCAATAAGACCCAAAAATTGGCCTTCGACCATAAGCTAATACTGGATTCTTGCCTGAACCGGCTGCAGCAGCAGGTGATGGAGCATCCTATTATATTTAATTTGTTGCCCGAAAAATTTTCACTTCGTGAATTACAGGAGTTATATGAAGCCATACTGGGCATAGAACTTGACCGCCGTAATTTCAGAAAGAAAATATCCATCAAAGACTGGTTGGTAGATATTGACGAAATGGAAAATGATGTACCACACAGACCCGGGAAGCTCTACAAGCTAAAAAATCAATATAGAAAGAAAAACCTGTCGGTGACAAAGCTACATGGATGACCCCTCTACGAACACCGAAGGCTGAATAATAACCCGGGAAAAAGTTTGACCATTTAAATGATCTGACATTCTTTTCATGGCAAGTTTCCCTAACTTATATCCACTTGTTTCTACGTAAGTAATTGATGGATTAAACATTCCAGGAATGAAGCCATTGCTGATGGCCAGTATAGAAACATCTTGTGGAATTTTCAGGGCTAACTCATAAGTGGCCTGCATAACGCCAATAAGAATTTCATCACTCATACAAAAAATATGATCAGCTTTTTTAGTCTTGAAATATTCCAGAACAATTTGTTTTGCATCTATTGATGAGTCGGCATGTTTAATCACCAAAGGTATTTTGGGAGCATCACTGGCAAAGTTTTTACTGAAAGCCTGCATTCTTTTATGGGTGATAGATAAGTCGGGGTTGCCAAAAATAGCAAGCACCCTTTTTTTATTATACTTGATAATTGTAGTGGCGGCCATTGTAGCGGCTTCCTCGTCAGCAGGGCAAACTTTGTTACAGGAATCAATATCAGGCACGTTATCAAAAAATACAAGGGGCAGGCCTGCTTCAATATATCTCCGGTATGTTTCCGAATGGGCGGCATGAGTGGCAATGCAAATAAAAATACCTGCCACCCTGTTTTGTTTACACAGTTTCAGGTTCTCAATTTCTGTAACGGGGTCATCACCGGATTGCAATATCATTAATGTGTAACCTAATTGCCGGGCATCCTCTTCCACAGCAGAGATAAACGACTCATAAAATAAATTGCAGATAACCGGCACAATCAATCCAAATACTTTACTGATGTTGGTGCGAAGATTGACTGCATAGCTGTTTGGTTCATACTCCATTAGCTCCGCCAGTTCTTTTACCTTTCTTTTGGTGAGGTCAGAAATATCCGGATGATTTTTCAGTGCCCTGGAAACCGTAGAAATACTAATGTTTAATTTTTCAGAAATATTTTTCAGAGTGGATCTTGAGTTCATATAGAATGTTAAGGTAAACTTTTTTTCACAGAAAACATTTTCGCAAAGGTTGCCGCAAACGTTACCGGAAAAATAGTACTTGTTTTTGATACACGATAAATTATTGAATATAACTTTATTAAGTAATAATAGGGGTTGTAAATAAACCTTATCCACCAATTGCTGCAATTTTTTTTATTCAGATGTCTTATTTCAGAACAGGAGCAAACCTTATCTCATTATTGCCTGTTCTTATTGAATAAAAAGAGTATTGTAAGAGTACGATTTTGTATTCCAAATGAAAATTCACCCGGCGAAATGAACTTGTGATGTTCAGTATGATAATTAAGTTGGCGACAACTATTATAATAGTTTTTGAATTAGAACTTTTCACATTAAAAACGATTGCTTATGCTTAGTAGTCTTCTAAAGACGGCAGGTTTCCTGTCTGTTTTACTGTTTTCATTTATCCTTTCTTTTGCGCAGGACAAAGTTGTTACCGGAAAAGTAACAGACTCCAAAGATGGCACTGCTGTAAGCGGGGCTTCTGTTGTTGTTAAAGGATCCCGTTCCGGAACATCTACTGACAATGAAGGAAACTTCAGGCTGACTGTTAACTCTTCAGCCAGCACTTTAGTTATAACATCTGTCGGTTTCGATGCAACCGAAGTGGATATAGCTGGCAAAACCTCAGTAACGGCGTCATTAACTCCACAGCCGGGTGGCTTGAGCGAAGTTGTAGTAACAGGATATGGTACTTCTAAAAAGAAGGATCTGACTGGTGCCGTTACTTCAGTTAAAGCAAAAGATTTTAATAAGGGGATAAACTCATCGCCGGATCAACTAATACAGGGAAAGGTTGCCGGAGTGCAGGTAGTAAATAATAGTGGTGCACCCGGTGGCGGAACCAGTATCAGGATAAGAGGAAACTCATCGCTGCGTGCAGGCAACAACCCGTTGATTGTAGTTGATGGTGTTCCTTTATCTAATACAAACTCCCGTCCCGATATTGGCGTATCTGCCGATATTGGTGGCTCAACTCCTTCCGGCAATCCGTTAAATTTTATTAATCCGGCTGACATTGCTTCTATGGATGTATTGAAAGATGCATCTGCTGCGGCTATTTATGGCTCCAGGGGCTCAAATGGTGTCATCATTATTACTACTAAAAAAGGACAGAGCGGTGCACCGAAAGTTGACTTTAATGCCTCTGTGGGTATCAGCAGTATAATGAAAAGATTAGAAGTACTGGATGGTAATCAATACCGACAGGCTTTGGCAGATTTTGGGTTTCCAAACACTGTTACCACAACCGCTGTTCCTACTGCTAACTATGGAGGTACTGTAGATGCCCTAGATGCTATTTTACAAAAAGCATTGACACAAAACTATGGTGTGGCATTAAGTTCGGGTAATGATAATGCGAGGTACAGATTATCTTTCAGTGTATTGGATCAGGAGGGTATTGTTAGGAAATCAGATTTTAAAAAATATACAGCAGGCATTAACAGCAGTTTTAAAATGCTGGACAGCAAAAAACTAAGCCTGGATATTAACCTTCTAACTTCTCAAACTATTGAAAACATTGCTCCAATTTCCAATACGGCTGGTTTTAAAGGCAGTTTAATCGGGCAAGCCTTGCAATGGAACCCCACAAGACCATTGAGAAAATCGGATGGCAGCCTCGACATCCAATACGGCAGCTCAGATATCAATCCGCTAGCTTATAGCGAAGCTTATTTTGACAAAGCAACTGTAACATCTGTATTGGCTAATATTGCCCCAAGTTATAAACTAACGAAAGAGCTTGAATATAAAATGCAGGTGAGTGTAAATTATTCTACCGGAACAAGAAAAGCTTATACTACGGCCTACATTAATATTAATGATGTAGCATTGAATGCAGGAAAAGGGGGCGAAGCAACAATTTCTCAGAATGAATTGCTCACTAAACAAATTACCAATACCCTGTCCTTTGTAAAAAATATTTCAGCTAATCTTAATCTTAATGCAGTAGCAGGACATGAATATCTGAAAACTAATTTCCAGGGCAATTCTAATTATGCCAGGGGTTTTGTTCCAACCGAAAAACCTTACTATTATTTTATGGCAACTTCTGACCCTTCAACCAGAAGAACAAACGGATTTACAGATCCCACAACGGAACTACAGTCATTCTTTGGAAGAGCTGCAATAAACTATAGCGACAAGTATCTATTTACTGCTACGATGAGAGCAGATGGCTCCAGCAAATTTGGTAAGAATAACAAGTACGGATATTTTCCATCCGTAGCAGCGGCCTGGAACATTAGCAATGAAAGCTTTATGAAAGGTACACAAGCAGTTAAAAACTTAAAATTGAGATTAGGTTGGGGTATTACCGGTAATCAGGAATTTCCTGCCGGAGCTTCACAGTTGCTGTATGTACTTAACGGAAGCAACCCTGCTACGTTTGTTCAACAGCAAACTCCCAATCCAAACCTGAAGTGGGAATCAACTACTACTTTTAATGCAGGCCTTGACTTTACGATTTTAAAAGGCAAAATCAGCGGTTCTGTTGATTATTTTACCAGGAATACAAAAGATATTCTGTTTGCAAAAGACGCAGCCGATCCGGTGACACCGGCCGGAGCAATAAAGTGGGTGAACCTGGATGCAAACGTCATTAACAAAGGATTAGAGATTGCTTTAAATGCAAATGTTGTTAAGAAGAAGGAATTTTCGTGGGATGTTAGTACCAACATTACCTTTCTTACTAATGAATTGAAAAACTTTATTGGCGAAATACCTACTGGTGAAGTAAACGGCCAGGGACTATCAGGAGCTTACTCTCAGTTAATAAAATCAGGATATCCTATCAATACTTTTTACCTGAAAAAATTTACAGGTATTGATAAGACCTCCGGTATTTCGTTATATGAGAATACAGAGGAGAAATTTTTCCTGGGTTCTGCTAATCCTAAATTGCTTGTTGGCTTTTCAACAACAGTTATGTATAAAAAAATATCCCTTGAAATAAACATGAACGGTGCATTTGGCCATTATTTATATAATAATACTGCCAATGCCGTTACTTCCTTTAATAATATTGGTAAAAGGAATATAGGACTTGCGGAGTACAACCTTGCTAAATCGCTGGGCGAAAAGCCTGTCAATCCAACCAGTGCTTCTTCCCGTTATTTAGAAAAAGGAAATTATCTGAAATTGGCTAACGCATCGCTTAGTTACAATCTTGGTAATCTTGGCAAAAGTATCCGCAATGCCAATGTGTTTATTACTGGTCAAAATTTGTTTGTCTTAACGGATTTCACTGGTTTTGATCCCGAAGTAAATACATCCAAGCCGCTGAACGGTATCCCGTCATTCGGGTTGGAGTATACTCCTTACCCAACATCAAGGACGTTTAATTTTGGAATTTCTTTTTCACTCTAACTATTAAAATAACGCTGTATGAAATATTTAGTAATAACAATTTTAGCTGCAACAGTTATGGTTAGCTGTTCTAAGCTTGATGAAAAATTAGGAAGCCAGTTGCCAGGTTTAGGTGCAGGCGGTTCCGTATCTGCTGCCAATATACTTTCTGGTACTTACGATGCCATGAGAGGACCATTTCAGGATCAGTCGGAGGTGTGGGCATCACAGCAGCATACTACCGATGAGACTATCGGGCCAACAAGGGCTGGTGACTGGGATGATAACGGAGTATGGAGGGTATTGCACTCTCACCAATGGGATGCCAATCATGCTTTTCTTGCCAACACCTACAGAGATTTGGGTCGGGTAGCTTTTTCATCTACAGATTTATTAAGATTTACGCCTACGCCGCAGCAAGCTGCTGAAGGAAGATTTTTAAGAGCTTATGCCAACTTTTTTATGTTAGATGGATGGGATCAGGTTCCCTACAGAGAAAATACAGCAGATGCTGAAGAAGTGCCAAAAGTTAGAAAAGGAACAGTTGCTCTGGATTATATTATAACTGAACTAAACGCAATTATACCAGATTTACCTGTTGGCCCAGCTAACAGAGCTAATAAAGATGCAGCACGGGCATTATTAATGAAATGCTATTTGAATAAAGGGGTATATGCCAACAGGGCTGCTCCAACATTTGCACCTGCTGACATGAACCAGGTAATTACGTTAGCAGACCAGATAATGAACAGTGCAAGGGGGTATTCTCTTGCCTCTAACTACTTTAATAATTTTGCCCCTAATAATGATGGCATAAGTACTGAGGATATATGGACCGCCGAAAACATTGGTGGTTCAAGTAGTGGTAATGTTCGCAGCCGTTGGTTCTGTGGCCTTCACTACAACCAAAATCCAAGTGGTTGGAATGGCTTTACTACACTATCAGATTTTTACGACAAATTTGAAGCTGTTGATAAAAGAAGAGGTGGAAACCCTTACCCTGGCATGAATCAGGGAATTCTTCCCGGCTTCCTCATAGGTCAGCAATTCAATGGTGCAGGCGCACCGCTAAACGACAGAACAGGTGCACCTTTGGCATTTACAAGAGCGGTAAAAGCGGTTGAAGTAGGAAGTAACCTGGAAGTAACTGGTATCCGGGTTATTAAATACCCAATTGATTATATATCTGGCGATAATGCAAACAACGACTATGTATACTTACGTATAGCAGATGTTTTGCTGATGAAAGCTGAGGCAACATTCCGTGGTGGTACCGCCACTGCCAATCCTGCTGCATTCGGAAGTGTTAGTACTGGGGTTGCTATTGTTAATTATCTCAGAACACATCCTTCCAGAACTGCTTCAGCCTTGGGTTCTCTCACCGCCGATAATTTGTTAGATGAAAGGGGTCGTGAATTATACTGGGAAGGATGGAGAAGAAACGATTTAGTCCGCTTTGGTAAATTTCTGAATGCCTGGCAGGAAAAACCTGCTTCAGGTCCACAAAGATTATTATTCCCAATTCCTGCAAGATCATTGGCCGCTAATCCAAATCTTGTTCAGAATCCAGGATATTAAGTATAGTAGAGCAATCATTAAGCGTTAGTTTTAAGCTACGAAGGCCATTTTTTAATGGCCTTCAGCATTTTGTAACCTATCCTAAAGCCCTGCAATTTTTTTCAGGTATTTAACCTAAATTGACAATCTGGTTTTATTACTATTCACTTATGAAAGTCAGCTTTTCTTTACGACCCCTTTTTTTAATTGGGTTCGTTTTTTTGCAAGTCATATCCTGCTCACACCCCAAAAAGGGGGGCAACGGGGTGTTTGAGCAAATGACAAAAACAGGAATTGATTTTTCCAACGACATAAAGAACAACCCCGACTTCAACATCTTCAGCTATCGTAATTTTTATAACGGCGGCGGTGCTGCCATAGGCGACATTAACAATGATGGGTTGGCAGATGTTTTTTTTACAGCCAATATGGGCAGTAATAAATTATACCTTAACAAAGGCAGCTGGCAGTTTGATGATATTTCGGGGAAAGCAGGATTCAGACCAAAACAAGACTGGAGTACCGGTGTGGTAATGGCAGATATTAATAATGATGGGTGGCTTGATATTTATGTTTGCAATGCTGGCTATATCAATGGCAAGAAACCTGTTTCTCAATTATTCATTAATAATCACAACCTCACTTTTACTGAATCGGCCGCTGCATACGGATTAACCAATGAGGGAGGCTACACTACCCATGCTGCATTTTTCGATTATGATATAGATGGCGACCTCGATTGTTTTATTATTAACAATAGTTTTATTCCCGTTAATACACTGAACTATGCCAGCAAAAGAGAAGTGAGGGCTGCTGATTGGCCGGTGGCTGATTTTCTAAAAGGTGGCGGCGACCACCTGTTAAAAAATGAGAATGGAAAATTTGTTGATGTAAGTAAAGAATCCGGTATTTATGGCAGCCTTATTAGTTTTGGCCTTGGCGTTACGGTTGGTGATGTAAATGGAGACCACTACCCGGATGTATATGTATCCAACGATTTTTTTGAAAGAGATTATTTATATATCAATCAAAAGAACGGAACGTTTAAAGATGAACTGGAGCAATGGGTGCAGCATATAAGCCTTTCTTCTATGGGGGCCGATATGGCGGATATTAATAATGACGGCTACCCGGATATTTTTACGACAGACATGTTGCCCGACAACGACTACCGGTTAAAAACCACCACTTCTTATGAAAGCATAGATATTCTCCGGTTGAAACAAAAAACCGGCTTCTATAATCAGTACACTCAAAATACATTGCAGATAAACAACCGGGATGGAAAATTTATGGAAACTGGCTTTTATAGCGGGGTGGCTGCATCAGACTGGAGCTGGGGTGGATTGATATTTGATGCGGACAATGATGGTCTTTCTGACATCTATGTTTGCAATGGGATTTTAAACGATGTAACTGACCAGGATTTTATTGATTTTTTTGCCAACGATGTGATGCAGAAAATGGCATTGACGGGAGAAAAAGAAAAATTTGATGAAATAGTGAATAAGATGCCATCCATACCGGTACCCAATAAATTTTTTCATAACAAAGGGAACCTGAAATTTTCTGATGAAGGAAATAACTGGGGCTTCTCAACTCCGTCTTTTTCCAACGGCGCTGCTTATGGCGATTTGGATAATGACGGCGACCTTGATTTAATTGTCAATAATGTAAACGCAAAAGCATTTATCTATCGTAATAATATAAGAGAGCAGCAAAAAGAAAAAAATAACTACATCGGAATTGTATTAAAAGGAAATGAAATGAACACTATGGCTGTTGGCAGCCAGGTAAAAATTTATCAGGGCGGGCAGGTGATGAGCCGTGAAGTGATACCCAGCCGGGGGTTTCAATCCTCTGTTGATTATAAGCAAATAATCGGATTGGGAAATGGTATAGCAGACTCTATGATTATAATATGGCCGGACAGAACTTATACTACATATAATAAGCCAGCAATTAACAAAGTGCTGGAGATAAAGCAGGAAAAAGGGAAACTAATAAACGAAGCTTCTGCTTCTTTTACTAATTCTTTGTTAGCTCCTTCTGCTTCAATTTTTGAAAAACATACTGAAGATGATTACATAGATTTTTACAATGAAAGGAATGTGCCGTCCATGCTCTCCCGTGAAGGGCCGCAGGCAACTGTTGCTGATGTGAATGGGGATGGTTTAATGGATTTATATATTGGCGGGGCTAC
Organism: Chitinophagaceae bacterium; assembly: GCA_031386125.1. Lineage (GTDB taxonomy): Bacteria > Bacteroidota > Bacteroidia > Chitinophagales > Chitinophagaceae > JJ008. The sequence goes on along the minus strand of JANNCC010000202.1, from coordinate 16,096 downwards.
CGGGCAGGGCGGTCAATTATATATTCAGTCTGCCACAGGTTTTCAAAGAAAAACTGATAGTTTATTTGTCAGGAATAAGGGAATGGAAGATGTGGCCACCTTGTTTTTTGATGCAGATGGTGATGGTGATGCTGATTTGTTTATTGGTGCCGGTGGCAATACGCAACCAAAAGGAAGTGCTATGCTACGGCATAGATTATATATGAATGATGATAAAGGAAATTTTACCGAATCTGCAATTGCATTGCCTGTCGGTAATATGAATATATCAGTGGCTATTTTTAATGATTATGATAATGATGGCGACAATGATTTATTTATAGGTGGCCGCAATGTGCCAATGAGCTATGGTACGGCTGCCAGTAGTTATTTATTGCGCAATGATGGCAAAGGTAACTTTACAGACATTACTGCTTCAGTCATTCCGTCTCTTACTGCCATTGGGATGGTAACTGCAGCCAGTTGGGCAGATGTAAATGGTGATAAGCAAAAAGAACTAATTATAGTTGGTGAGTGGATGAACCCTGAAATATTTATGTACCGGAATAATAAATACGGGCAACTAAAAACCGGATTAAATAATTTATCAGGCTGGTGGAAGTCGGTAGCTGTTTCCGATTTGGATGGAGATGGAGATAATGATTTGGTACTTGGTAATTGCGGTGAAAATTTCTACCTCCAGCCTTCGCCGGAAAAACCAGTTAAGCTATGGATTAATGATTTTGACCAGAATGGGACAGCAGATAAAATTATTACCCGGACGATTGACGGAAAAGATGTGCCGGTTTTTTTGAAACGGGAGCTGACTGAGCAATTGCCCTCCTTAAAAAAGCAAAACTTGAAATATGCAGAATATGCCACCAAATCAGTGCAGGAATTATTTAATAAAGAAGCCATAAATAAAAGTGAGGTAAGAATATTTAATTATGCCTCCTCTTGTATTGCCATTAACGATGGCAAAGGAAATTTTACGGTGCAGGTTATGCCATCTATGGTGCAACTGTCTTGTGTGAATGCAATTCTTTGTACGGACATTAATAATGATGGCAAGATTGATCTGTTACTTGGGGGAAATAACTTCAACTTTCTGCCGCAATTCTCCCGGATGGATGCCAGCTTTGGCCATTTACTGATTAATAAAGGTAAAGCACAATTCGACTGGTTACCTTCCAAACAATCAGGCCTTTCTGTTCGGGGGCAGATAAAGGATATTAAAGAACTGATAATAAAAGACGAAAAACAATTCCTGTTTTTACAAAATGACGACTATCCTGTTTTGTATAAGCCCAATAAAAAAAAATAATAGCCTGCAAGTTTATACATGCTACTAAAAAAAATAACCCATATTGCAATAACCGGATTACTTCTATCTGTGTTGATAGTTTCCTGCAAGGTTAAAAAGAAGGAGACGTTTCTTTTTGAAGTATTGCGCAGTGATAGAACAGGACTGAATTTCAGTAACAATCTTACAGCCAGCCCGGATTTTAATATGCTGAAGTATATGTATTTCTACAACGGTGCCGGTGTTGGCGCAGGAGATTTTAATAATGACGGATTAATCGATTTATTTTTTTCTTCTAATCAATCGCAGAATAAAATTTTTCTGAATAAAGGGTATCTCAAGTTTGAAGACATAACAGCGGAAGCAAAAATTCCAAACGATGGAGGGTGGTCAACCGGGGTATCGGTGGCTGATGTAAATAACGATGGTCTGCTGGATATTTATGTGTGCCGGGTGGGCAATTATGAATCGCTTCAAAGTAAAAATCAGTTATTGATTTGCCAATCTATAGAAAAAAACGGAGTGCCGGTTTACAAAGATGAAGCTGAAAAATATGGACTTGCTTTTTCTGGTTTCAGTACACAGGCTGCCTTTCTTGATTATGATATGGATGGCGATATGGATATGTACCTGCTGAATCATTCACTGCGTTACAACAGCACTTTTGCGCCAAGAAGTACCTATGAAGGGACAGTAGATTCTTTATGCGGTGATTATTTATTTCGAAACGATGAAAATTATTTCACTGATGTTTCGGCAATGGTGGGAATTAATCGTTCTGTAATTGGATATGGACTTGGCATTGCAGTTTCAGATATTAATCTTGACGGGTATCCGGATTTATATATTGGTAATGACTTTCATGAAAACGATTATCTCTATATTAATAATAAGAAAGGGGGCTTTACTGACGAACTAACAAATAGTATGCAGCACACCAGCCAGTTTTCTATGGGAGTGGATGTGGCAGATATAAACAATGATGCTTATCCGGAAATAGTCGCTTTGGATATGCTGCCATCTGATCCGTATATTTTAAAACGGTCGCTGGGAGAGGATGAGTATAATGTGTTTAATATTAAATTAAGAAATGGTTATAATCATCAATATGCGAGAAATACATTGCAGCTAAACAGACGAAATGGTTTGTTTAGTGAAACTGGCCTGTATTCCGGTATTTATGCTACTGATTGGAGCTGGGCTGCCCTGTGGATGGATTTTGATAATGATGGCCTTAAAGATTTATTTATTTCCAACGGTATCCCCAAACGGCTGAATGATATTGATTATGTGAATTATGTTTCCAATGATGAAGTGCAGGATAAAATAAGCACTAACCAGATGGATGAAAAAGACATGGCTGTTATTGAAAAGTTTCCACAAATAAAGTTGCCTAATCGTTTTTTCCGGAATAAAGGGAATGCGGCATTTGATGATGTGGGGGAGTCCATTCAGGGAAACAGTAATACTTTTTCAAATGGAGCAGTATATGGTGATTTTGACAATGACGGCGACCTTGATGTGGTGGTGAACAATATAGATGAGCCTGTTTTATTATATGAAAATAAAAGTAACGATAAAAATAAAAAACCATCTCTGGAAATAAACCTGAAAGGCGGCAAGAAAAATATAAATGCTCTCGGTGCAAAAATTATTTTATTCAGTGGAAGCGAAGTAAGGACGTATGAGAAATATCCGGTGCGGGGCTTTCAGTCCGGTATGGAAATACCTTTACATATTGGTTTGGCTGATACTAAGGTGGATTCGATAACATTGGTATGGCCTGATAATACTTGTCAGCCGGTAACTATTCCAAAAGATACAAACCGGATTACGATAACTTATCAGCAAGAACTTCCCGTATTTAATTATTCTATTCTCACTGATCGCAATCCCAACGCAACTGTGCAGCTACAGGACATCACGGCTGCATCAGGATTAGACTATAAGCAGGAAGAAAATTATTTTGTAGAGTTTGACCGGGAGCAGCTGATTCCTTTCATGGTATCTAAAGAAGGCCCTGCATTAGCCACCGGTGATTTTAATGGCGATAAACTGGATGATATTTTTATCGGCTCATCAAAAGGATTAAAAAGTGCTTTGTTTATACAACAACCTTCTGGAAAATTTATTCAATCAGCACAGCCACAATTAAATAATGACAGTACTTATGAAGATGTGGATGCCTGCTGGATGGATGTAAATAATGATTCTTATACGGATTTGGTAGTAGCCAGTGGTGGTAATGAGTATTATGGCAAGGATGCGTTTATGTTACCCAGAGTTTATCTGAACGATGGTAAGGGCTTATTAATAAAAAAAGGAGATGCATTCTCCGGGATATTTATGACAGCGTCATCAGTGGCTCCGTATGATTTTAATGGTGATGGATTTATGGATTTATTTATTGCGGGCCGTGCCGTGCCGTGGGAGTATGGCGACATACCCAATTCCTATTTGCTGGAAAATGATAAAAAGGGGGGCTTTAAAAATGTAACGGATAGTTATTCAAAAGAGCTGGCAAAAACGGGAATGGTAAAACAGGCAGTATGGGCTGATATTGATAATGATAATGACAGTGATTTAATTCTTTCGCTTGAATGGGGTGGCATTTGTTCATTTATTAATAATAAAGGAAGTTTTACAAAAAAATATCTCACTAATAAAAAAGGCTGGTGGAATTTTGCACTACCAGTAGATATAGATAATGACGGGGATATTGATTTGATTGCTGGTAACCAGGGGCTGAACAGCCGCCTTCAAGCCACCGAAAAGGAACCACTAAGGCTTTATCATGCAGATTTCGATGGCAATGGAAAGAAAGAACAGGTTGTAACTTATTACCTCGAAGGCAGAGAAATACCGTTTGCCAATAAAGCTGAATTGGAAAAGCAGATGCCTTCATTGAAAAAGAAGTTTCTGTATGCAGAAGATTTTGCTAAAGCATCGCTAAAGGAAATTTTTGGCGCAGATAAGCTAAAGAAAGCTGATTTGCTGACGGCCGATTATTTTTCCAACGCTGTGCTGATAAATGATGGTAAAGGTAATTTCTCTTTACAGGCACTGCCCTGGCAGGCACAGTTAACTTCTTATCGAGCTGCAGTGGTGATGGATGCTAATGGCGATAAATTACCGGATATACTACTTGGCGGAAACTTTTATCCTAATAATATACAGATGGGCAGGTATGATGCTGACTATGGAACTGTTTTAATAAATAAAGGGAAAGGCGAATTTGAATACAGCCTTTTAAATGGTGTAAATATTAAAGGGGAGATAAGACATATCCGTAGAACAAAACTAGCTTCCGGCAAAGAGATTTTTATTATTGCCCGAAATAATGACAGCCTGTTGCTAATTTCGCCGGTTACTAAAAAATAGGATAATACACTTTTAGCTGTACCACCTGGTCCTCAGCAAAATCATAACCATCATTCATAAATTTTTGAAAAGGAATGGCCATGCTTGATAAGAGGTAGTCACTTTTATATTGCTCCAGTGCTTCGTAGACTTTGTACACATCGCCAAACCGCCCCTGGTAAACAGCTACCAGCAGATTTTTTCCTGCGGGCATTGCTTTATATTCAAATTCATTACCAATTTTATTTTCAAAAGATTTACTGATGCCAATACTTGCATAAAGGGTAACGTGGTTGCCAGAGCTATTCATTGTATAAAAAATCCGGGTGCCGGTGTAGCCTAAATTATTTTTTTCGGCATAGTGTATAAGGTCTTCAAAAAGTTTTTTTGTGCCTGCCTGCTTTTCCGATAAGGGTACCGTTCTTCTATTGAATAAAAAGGAAGTGTCAGTAACGGTTTCTCTTTCTATCTGAAATCCATATAGCCGCCTGGAATCTTCCATATATGCTTTAAGACTTTCAAGGCTTTTCACCGCTTCTTTTTCCAGAGAGCCGCCACCAAATAATTTTCTGAATAAGGTAGTATTGTAACTAAGCTGCACATCGCATTGTATAATATTAGTGGTGTCCGGAAGTATAGTAAATATAAAAACCTTTTTCTCCTTTTTATTGCCGGCAATAATTCCTGAACCAGCAATACTCTGATTAGCTATTTCAAGATAACTGCCTGACGCATCAATTCTTTTTGATGTAGTAGTTATTTTTTGTTGGAGTGTGTCAATACCTGCAAAGGGAAAATACCAATTTATCATATTTTCAGGTATAGATAACTGCTCATGAATTTTCTGCATTGAGTAGGGAATAGTTACTTTCTTATCTACTCGTTGCTTTACTGTTAGCCCCCAAAAAGAAAGACCAGTTACCAATACCAGCACAATGACAATTACTGCTTTTTTATTCATAAACAAGCTTTTAACAGAGCACAAATGTAGCCGATAACTGCTACCACTCCTCAGTTTACAAACATCCCCCCTGCCGGATTAAGCTGGATAATAAATTGCTAACCGCAAACGATTGCAAATGAATATAAACCTTTCATTCACAGAGGGTCTTTAGTATTTTAGAGAACTGAAACGATTGCTTATGTCTATTACGAAACCACGTTTAAGTTTCTGGCAAATCATTAATATGAATGTCGGTTTTTTTGGCATTCAATATAGCTTTGGGTTACAACAAAGTGCTGTAAATCCTATTTATGATTTTTTAGGTGCCAAGCCGGATGAAATTCCGTTATTAAATTTGGCAGGGCCACTTACTGGTTTAATTATTCAGCCAATCATTGGCGCATTAAGCGATAGAACATGGCATCCGAAATGGGGCAGACGGAAACCTTATTTTTTTATTGGAGCCATACTTTGCAGCATCGCATTATTCTTTTTTCCTTTTAGTAGTGCATTATGGATGGCTGTTGGTTTATTATGGATATTAGATATTGGTAACAATACAGCAATGGAACCTTACCGGGCTTTTGTGGCTGATAAATTAGATGCCAGTCAGCAGCCTACAGGTTTTCAGGCACAAAGTTTTTTTACCGGGTTCGGACAAACACTGGCTAACTTATCGCTGTTCGTTTTCCCCATGATAATTGTTGGCTACACAGGAAAAATTCCAACATGGGTGTTTGCTTCATTTATGTTAGGTGCGGTTTGCTCTATCGGTTCAGTATGGTGGAGTATGAAAACAACACCAGAAATTCCACCGACAGAGGAAGCGATTAAAGAAATGAATGCAAAGCCGCTTAATATCCTTAGCCCATTTACGGATGTCTTCAGTGCTATAAAAGATATGCCTAAAGTAATGTGGCAATTAGCATTGATATATTTATTTCAATGGTATGCGTTGTTTTGTTACTGGCAAAACAGTTCAAAAAGTATTGCACAATCTATTTATAATACAGGCACAGATAATAAAGAGCTTTATGAAAAAGCCGTAAGCCTTGCAGGATTAGTAAATGCCTGGTATAATGTGATAACATTTATAGTTGCTTTTGCATTAGTTGGGTTTGCAAAAAAATATAGCCCAAAATGGGTGCATTTTGTTTGTGTTACTCTTGCGGGTCTTGGTTTTATTGCCTTTCCGTTTATTGAAAATAAAACACTGTTATTTGTTGCTATTTCCGGGTTTGGGATCGGTTGGGCCAGCATGATGGGTATTCCTTACCTGATGGTGGTAAATCAAATTCCGAAAGAAAGATATGGAGTGTATATGGGCATCATTAACATGATGATAGTCATTCCTATGCTTATTCAAACGGTAACTTTCGGATACATTATGAAACATTTTTTCAATAATGATTCTGGTAAAGCCATTTTGTTTGCCGGTGTATTATTGTTGATTGCTGCTTTATGCACCTTGTTTATAAAGTCAGAAAAAGTGACTGGTGATATTGTATTGCCGGCCGCCGGCGGTCATTGACTTCAATAATAAAAAGTAGCAGTAGTATCAAAAGTATTTATTTTCTTTTCACAGCAATTTCTTTTTTCTGTAAATCCAGAAAACAAAATGAGAAAAATGAAATGGCATCAATGGTTAAATCAGGTTTTGATATATCAGCAAGATAAAAATGTTGATTAATAATTATGCTGCCGCTTCTTCCGAAGGAACAGTGAAACCTTATGAAGCAGTAATTTATGAACTATAAGTATGAATAAAATCCTTTGCATAGGAGAAGCATTGATTGATATGATTTGTACAGACAAAGGCAAATCATTATCTGACGGAGATAATTTTTTAAAGAAGCCTGGTGGCGCCCCTACCAACGTAGCGGCTGCCATAGCTGCACTTGGTGGCAAGGTAGAACTGGCAGCTAAAGTGGGGGTGGATCCGTTTGGCAAACATTTAATTGATGTAATGCAATCATTTGGAGTATCCACCAAATGGATGCTGCAGGATGAAAATAGTTTTACCACTTTCGCATTTGTATCCCTGATGGAAAATGGTGAACGAGATTTTTATTTTAACAGGGGTGCAGATGGTCAACTGAGCCGGGAAGAAGTGGAAGGAATAAACCTGGATGAATTTTCCATTGTTCATTTTGGTTCGGCTACCGGATTTTTACCCGGACCATTGCAGGCAGCTTATCAGAGTTTATTACAGCAATCATTGCAGCAGGAAATTTTTATCAGCTTCGATCCTAACTACCGGCATTTATTATTTCAGCAGGATAAACAATCCTTTATTAATCAGAGCTGGAATTTTTTAAATAACTGTCATTTTTTTAAAGTGAGTGATGAAGAAGCTATGATGCTGACAGGAAGGCAAACAGTAAGTGATGCAGCGGATGTTTTTTTAGAGAAAATCAACGCCGTATTTGCCATTACATTAGGAAAAGATGGAACCTTGCTGGGATGGAATGGTATAACAGAAATTATAGAAAGCATTGACATCAAACCGGTGGATACAACAGGTGCCGGCGATGCCTTTGTGGGGGCTGTTTTATACCAGCTTTCCGATAAAAAATTAGCGGAGATAAAACAGCTGTCTGATACGGAGTGGAAAAAGATAATTGGAAATGCTAATAAGGCTGGTGCCAGAACCTGTGAATATCTTGGAGCTATGGAAGCCTTCAAGCATTTAAGTAATGATATATTTAACTAAGACCACACATTGATAACGGACAATTTATTTTCAAAGGAAGAAACAGCGGCTTTCGATAAACTCTACGACGAAAGATTTCAGCAGGGGCTGGGTGAACTCAGCAACTTATATAATAAAGTGTATGCATCTCACCGGGAGAATAAAAAAGGCTTTGAACAAATACTCGAAACAATTGCTGATGCTTTTAACAAGCGGTCAGATGGATTGAAGAAAAGAGATATTGAAAAATTAAAAATAGAACCTGAACATTGGTTTTTAAGTAACCAGATTGCAGGCATGAGCCTGTATGTGGATCGCTTCAGTAATAATTTAAAAGGACTGGGTGATAAACTTGATTACTTTGATAAACTGGGTGTTAACTTTTTGCACCTGATGCCGGTATTTGAAAGTCCTGCCGGTGAAAGTGACGGCGGCTATGCGGTATCTGATTTCAGAAAAGTAGATGATAGGTTCGGTACATTAAGCGATTTGAAGGAAGTGCAGCATAAAATGCAACAGCGTAATATGTACCTGATGCTGGATATTGTACTCAATCATACATCACATCGGCATGAATGGGCTTTGAAAGCTAAAGCCGGTGATCAACAATACCAGGATTATTTTTATTTGTATGAGGACAGGCAAGTTCCGGATGAATATGAAAAAGCTATGCCCGAAGTTTTTCCTGAAAGCTCACCCGGAAATTTTACTTATATACCCGAATGTAATAAATGGGTGATGACGGTATTTCATAATTACCAATGGGACTTGAATTTTTCCAACCCACGGGTATTTGTAGAAATGCTGGATATCATTTTTTTCTACGCCAATATTGGCGTTGATATTTTACGGATAGATGCTCCGGCATTTATCTGGAAACAAATTGGCACCGGCTGTCAAAACCTTCCACTGGCACATACTTTATTGCAATTGATAAAACAATGTATAAAGATTACAGCACCTGGTATGGCATTGCTTGGAGAAGCAATAGTAGCACCCAATGAAATCATAAAATATTTTGGTACTGGTGATAAAGAAGCACAGGAGTGTGACTTTGCTTACAATGCCACTCACATGGCATTGCAATGGGATACATTAGCTACTGGTGATACAAGAGTAATGCTGGCAGCCCAGCAGGAGTTGTTGAAGAAGCCGTATGATACTTCGTGGATTACTTACACCCGTTGCCATGATGATATTGGTTTGGGTTATGAAGATTCGATGATAGAAGCAGCGAACTATAATCCTTATGAACACAGACGGTTTCTGAAAGATTATTATTCGGGAAGTTATGACGGGTCATCGGCTAGGGGAGCTTTATTTTCAGTAAACGAAAAAACAGGCGATGCAAGAATCAGTGGTTCGCTGGCTTCATTGTGCGGGTTAGAAACAGCCATTACTACTAATGAAAAAGAGAAAATTGAAATTGCTATCCGTAAAATATTACTGATGCAGGCGCATAGTTTTTTTATTGGCGGCATCCCGGTTATTTTTTATGGGGATGAGGTTGGCTACACCAACGATTATTCTTACCTGCAGGACGAAGGGAAAAGCTATGATAATCGCTGGATGCACCGGCCATTAATAGACTGGGAGAAAAATAAAAAAATAGAACAAGCCGGTACGCCGGAACAAATAATATTCTCAGCCACCCAAAAATTGATTGCTATCCGGAAAAACCTTTCTGTGATAGCAGACAGAAGAAATTTAACCTGGTTATCGCCGCATAATATCCATGTGGCTGGCTACCTGCGGGCATGGGATGATGACCGAGTTTATTGTTTATTCAACTTCAGTGATAAAGAGCAGCATTTAACCTGGTATGCTTTTAAAGAGCATGGCCTGAAGCCTGTTAAACTTTATGACCATTGGCAGCAAAATAAATATACAGTGAAGAATGATAATGAATATTTTACGCTGCCACCTTATTCATTTTTCATTCTGGAGCCTGTTTAATAATTATTTCGGCATTCCATACTTTGCAATCAATGCAAGCAGCACACCATTCGTCCACCCAAAGCCATCCTGGCCCGGATATTCACCACCACCGGCTTCTAATTTATTATCAGTCACATTATATTTCTCCATTAGCTTACCAGTTCGCTGATACACATCGTTATTCAGTTTTATCCATCGTTGAGCAATATTTTTTGCCAATTCTTGTTGATTCGCATTTTCCAATGCATTAATCACCACCCATTGCAGCGGTGCCCAGCCATTTGGTGCATCCCATTGTTGTTTATTGTTAACGGAAGTGCTTAATACGCCGCCATCTTTTAACAGTAGTTGTTTTAATTTTTCACCGGCAAATGTAGCAAGTCCTTCTTTCGAATTTGGATAAGCATCAATTAGCCATATAGGAAAAAAGGAAGCAGGGGTAAATTTTCCGGTTTGTTTTTTCTTCTTCCAGTTGTAATCGTAGTAAATAGTATCTTTCACATTAAAACAATATTTATTTAGCGCCTTATATCTTTTAGTTGCCCTGCTTTTATAAAAAATAGTTTTTTTAGGATCGTCATGACTATCATAATAATTACTTAGCATTTCTTCGGTATGATAAAGGAGGCTGTTGAGATCAACGGGTATAATATCCGTTGTTTCAATAGTTGATAAATCATTTTCATTTGCCAGCCACCGGCTACTAAAGTCCCAGCCGCTTTCTGCAGCAGAGCGGAGATGGTTATATACAATTCTTTTATCCCGTTTGCTTTTAGCTGCTGTTTCCACATCATCGGCCCAGCTTTCCTGGCGGGGAATAAATAATTCGTCGCAATAACGATTTAAGATACTGCCATCTGCAAAGCGAACTAATTTTTTTACTGCTGTTCCGTTTTTTATAGTGGTGTATCCATTCATCCAGTAATTATATTCTTTCTCAATAGCGGCAATGTAGGGTTTCAGGTTTTCTGTCTCCGTTGCGGATGCATACAACTCCACCATCATCGTAAAAAATGGTGGCTGGCTGCGGCTCAGGTAATAACTGCGGTTACCATTTGGAATATGACCGTATGTATTGATAAGGTATTTGAAATTATCCAGCATGTTCTTCATGGTTTCTGTTTCACCACTTTCTTTTAAACCCAACATCGTAAAGTAAGAATCCCAGTAATAAATTTCCCGGAAGCGGCCACCGGGAACAATATAAGAATGCGGAAGAGCCAGCAACGAAGAACCTTCTACTGTTTTGTCTTGTTCTCTTTTTAAATTTCCCCAAAGGTTTCTGATATGTGCTGTCACATCTTTTTCCTGCTGTATATAATTAAATGCCGGTGGAGCAGGCGGCATATCAAAATTTTCTTTTACAAACAATTCCAGACTGAAGCGGATAGCCGGGTTATTTTTGATTTTTAAATAATCGGCTACAATCGCTGCAGGTTTTCTTTTTGGTGTGCAATCCACAAAAGTTTTATTATCCGGAAAGATGCGGCTCATCTGCACATCTTTAAAAAGCTGCCCGTAAATCTGGTCAGGGGTTTGAATTTTTTGGGCAGGTAGTTGCATAAAGTACAAGCAGATGACCGTTAAAAGAAATATTTTTTTCATGTATTATATATTGCTTTAAAGATACAAAACAAACAGCCCGATACGGGTTAAATACCAGGCAGTTTTTAAATATTTTGATAGTTGTTAATAGATTTTTGTCTCCGGATTAAAAGTTCGCCAACTATGCCAGAATTCCTGGGAGGCAAATACAGGTTTTAAGGAGAGAGCCGTATCTATCCCTTTGCCATTTATAGTAAAATGCTTATTGCCCAGTAACAAGGTATCGTTTTGTAAAACTAATTTTTTATTACCCGGTATTTCAAAGGCAAAGAAACTTTTATCATCTTTTGCCAGTACAAGTACAAGCGGAGTGTTATTCAGGTTATCATAAATAATACGTTCGGTTATAAGTTTTTTCCAGTCGTAGGCTTTTGTTTCATTACCTGCTTTTACGCCAATTACCCATGATTTATCTTTCCAGGACAGGCTGTCAGTTCCGGTCAGTTTATTTCTGCTCAAACCGCTTTCATATTTCAGAGTACTGTCATACGTTTTTATAAATGCCGGATCAGCCTGCATGATTTTAGAACCGGGATTCAGCAATAGCCATTTGACCAAAGTAGTTTGAGTGGAGAATACTTCCGGAAGTTTTTCTCCTTTTAGTTTCCCACTGATGGCTTCGCCGGTTGCCTGTCTCCACTAGCTTTTTGTCGTCGCATCTTCCAGCATAGCATTGAAATGATCCATGCCCACTAAGCGGAATGTTTCTTTCTTACCATTTACTACCGGTTCAAACACCCGCCCTGTTCTGCATACAGTACAATAAGTGACTAATATTGATTTGCCACCTACAGTATCCTGTACATGATGATGATAACCCAAAAATTGTATCGGGTAGGCTTTGGATTCACCATTGATGCTAATGCCAATTATTAAACGGTTTGAGTCAACTTTATTTTTATCAGCCGTGGTTAACAGTAATTGTTTGGTTGTTTAAACATAGCGTCAGCAGCCATTTTAAAATTGGCCATATAAGCTACTGCGGCTAATACTATAAGCGGAATGGCCGGGGACCCATTTTCTTTTCCAGGTTGATTTGAACAAACCAACAAGGATCATCAATAGAAATAATGTCCGGAATATCCACCGCCACTTATATAAAAAATAAGCAGTATCAATACTATCCATCCGCTGGCTGCCGGGCATAGGCATGATGAAATACACATTCAATATTTCAAATGCCAGTAAACCAATGACCCCAATCCAAAAATTTTTTTTCATGATGCTGTATGTTTAAGTTCATCATATTGCTGTACTTAATTTCATAGATGTATTGCCAGTGATACACTAATATTACGACCATCAGATGGCCACACTCCGGGGCCAGGATAAAAAGAAGGCCGCTTTGTAAAATACTGTTTATCGGCTACGTTGCTGATGTTAATTCTTGCTTCCAGTTGTTTTGAAAAACGGAAGGCAGCATTCAAATCAAGAATTCCATACGATGGTACAATAACAACTGCACCGGTAGTTTTAAGTGGCTGAACAGTATTCAAGGCATCCGCAAATGTTTTGCTCGTATAGCTATACAATCCGGCAAACCTTATTTTTCTATACCGAAGAGTGGCTCCGTTGCGGGTAATGATATCAGGAGCACTTTCAACTTTTTTGCCTTCTATGCTAAGATTTGTATTACCTGATTTTACAAAACCTTTTGTATAGCGGGCATGAACAAGAGCAGTAGAAGAAAAAACAGATAGCCCAACTTTGTTTCTAAACAGCCAATCTGCCTGAATCAATATTTCTACTCCTTTGGTAAGCGAATTTCCAATATTGGTTCTATAGGTATAAAAATTTCCGCCATTGTCTGTTTCTGCCAGTGTACCAAAACGGTCTTTATATTGTAATAAGAAACCAGTTATATCCCAACGTATAAACTTCCAGGTACCCCTGAAACCCAGTTCGGCATTATATCCTTTTGCATCTTTAATGTTCGGATCGACTTTTTCAAATAAAGAAGAAGGGATGAGGTCTTTAAAAAGCATTGGGTGATAGGCTTGCGACCAGCCGCCATATAATTCTGCATTCTTGCCCGGTTTATAAGAAACGTTGACGCCGAATAAAGGGAATTGATGTTTAATGCTGATGGGAATTTCATTTTGCGGATAATAAGTAATCTTGCCACTCATATCCGTTCTGCCTGCTTCTATCCTTGCTCCGGCATTAAAAGAAAGGTTTTTAAGTAACTGAAATTTGTTTTCTGCAAAGAGTGCAATGTTTTTAGTTTTTAAACGAATATCCCGCCCCCATACAGGGTCAACTAAACTTAAATCAAAATTACTACCAGTAGTTCCTTTACCAAGCTGTGTGCGGTGCAGATCGTTATTCATGTATTGGATACCCGCAGCAAGGGAACTGGTTTGTTTTCCTAAAAAATATTCCTGTAATAAACGTAATTCAGTAGTATAACTGTTGTAACGGTCAATATCTACCTGCCTGTTATTGTACTGAAGTGTGGCAGCATTAATAGCGTCTTCAATATTGGTTGGTTTATCGTACAACACACTGTTTCTTTTTCCTAACACTGCTGATGAGGTGAATTGTAATTTTGTTTGTGCTGCAAGCTGCCAGTTCAATGCAACAGAAGGAACATGAATATCAGGACTGAAATAATTCCTTGAACGGGTGGCTTGAGTTGGGTCTGCATAAAACATGCTATCCGTTAATGCACCCGGAATACGGTATAAATATTTTGAACGGGCCCATTCTATACGGATAGAGAATTTTGTAGTGGGTTCAAATGTTATGACAATAGCTTCTGCTTCAGAATCAGTGTGCTCATTGTCACGATAACCACCTCTTGTTTTTTTTTGTATGTAGGCATAGTATTTAAACTTACCGGTTTTTCCACCAATGGCATTGTAGCTGCTAAGAAGATTAAATGAACCCATTGTATTGATACTTTCAAAACTAAATGGTCTTGTAGTATCTCCCTGTTTAGTAATGTAATTCAACATTCCGCCAAACTGAGCACCATATTGAAGTGAACCGGTTCCCCTTACTAATTCGATACGGCCAATACTTTCTAATGGCATACTGTAATGACTGGCAGGATAACCATACATATCTGAGTTGGTAATAATGCCATCCTTACGGATATTAAATTCCCAACCTCTGTGTGGATCTAATCCCCTTGCTGCAATATTAATTTGATTACCGGAGCCATCCATATCATACACAAACACACCGGGTACTTTTGCAAAAACGTGGCGGCCGGTTTTATTGGTAATATCTGCGGGTATTTGAGTAAGGTCTATTACTTCCGTTTTTTTTCCAGCAAAAATGTATGTTCCTTGTATGGGAGCTATCGGTTTTATTATATTTTGATTGAGGTAAGAAATAACTGTAACGCTGTCTAATGAACGGGAGTTTGCCGTAGTATCTTTTTCTTTTACCGGCTGTTGTGCCGTTACTGCCGTATTGCAGCAAAATAAAAGCAATATCAATTTCAGAGCTCTCATACCTGTAGCATTTATGCAATAAATAATAAAAAGAGGCGTCCGTAAAGACTTGCAACGCCGTGTTTGCTTAGTATCAAAATCTTTAATCAGCTCCATCTGTAAGGGCTCTTTGCACGGCATAATTGCCTACATTTTTGCCTACTACCAACCCCACTTCGCAATCTGCCCTGAAATGAATGCCGCCATAAATTCGGGACATAGAAGCTTCTTTGGCCATTGCATCATATTGTGAAGCTTTTTCCGGAACAATATAACTGAGTATGGCAGCAGCAGCAGCACTAAAAGTAGAGTGACCGGATATGTATGCCGGGAAATTAGGAATGCCTGTCAACGTCTTAATGGCCGGATTTAACTGCGTGGGTCTCGGATTGAAATAAAAATATTTCGTATCCCAGCAAACAATTCCTGCATCCATTAATGACATGTTCACTAACGCCATATTTCTTGCCCATCGTACTTCACTAAAGTTTTTGATGATAAAATCTTCTGCTGCTATAGCATTCCAATGGCCTGGTGGTGTGTAAGTTCCTACACCATCAGCCCAGAAGTGAACTATTGCAGTGTGTTCTCTTGTGGGGTTTTTTATAAATTGATATACCTCTTCTGTTTCATCTTTCATTTTCTGGCTGTTTACCAACGGCGGTGGCGGCGGACGAAGGGAAATACAAGTTAGAGAATCAAACAAAAACGATTTTACTTTTCCGAATACAGGCAACATCGGGGGACGTTTGGGTAAGTCAAGACTATACCAGGGAATTTCTCCCCGTGCAATACAATCTGTTTCTAATTGGGCCCATTGAGTTGGGGTGCCAATA
>JANNCC010000214.1:0-5247 GCA_031386125.1 Chitinophagaceae bacterium | reverse complement strand
CTGCTCCGTGGCCTGGTCATGATCATCATGGTACTCGATCATACCCGTGATTATTTTCACAGTGTTGCCAATGTCAACGATCCGCTTGACCTGGCCACCACCACACCTTTTCTTTATTTTACCCGGTGGATCACTCATTTTTGTGCACCCACTTTTGTCTTTCTATCCGGTGTATCGGCCTGGTTGCAGAGCCGCCGCAAAACAAAAAAAGAGCTCAGCCGGTTTTTAATAACCCGTGGTCTGTGGCTTGTTATTATGGAAGTAGCAGTCATCGGCCTGGCCATAACGGCAGATATACACTATAGTTTTTTCTTTTTACAAACTATCTGGTCTATTGGCATCAGCATGATCATCCTTGGCCTTGTTATCTGGCTTCCTTTTAGTGTAATACTGGCACTGGGTTTACTGATTGTTTTGGGGCATAACAGTATTGATTTTGCTGAAGCAAGCCGTAATGGAAATGTTCCAATATGGTGGAATTTTTTACACCGTCCTGCTGTAGTTACTTTAGATGCCAACCATTCAATAGGTGTTTTTTATCCTTTTCTTCCGTGGGTTGGCCTGATGATACTTGGTTATTGCTGCGGCAAAATATTCAGTAATATAGAATCACCACGACGCAATAAAATATTGCTGTGGATAGGAATTGGCGCCTTGATTTTATTTATTGTTTTACGGTTTATTGATTTTTACGGCGATCCCGGCCATTGGGTAAGGCAGAAGAATTGGGTATATACTTTTCTCGATTTTATGGATGTACAGAAATATCCGCCGTCATTACTTTATATGTGTGCCACTGTTGGTTGTGCATTGATTTTTCTGGCAGTAGTAAAAAATACCAGCAGCAGGCTGGCGAAAATTATTATCATTTATGGGCGGGTACCTTTTTTCTATTATATCCTTCATTTTTTCCTGCTCAGTACGTTGAATATACTTCTCTATTTATCAAGAGGGCATTCTCTTTCAGAAGGAATGAAAGGTGTTCCTGGTCTGCCATTCAAATTTGTAATGCCCGGTGAAGGTTATCCTTTATGGGTGGTGTATGGTATATGGATAGCTGTAGTTATAATATTGTATCCCTTATGTAAATGGTATGACAGGTATAAAACCAATAACAAAGAAAAGTGGTGGCTCAGTTATCTGTAAAAAACTTACACCACAAACTAAACATCACCAAAACCTACTGCCATGGAACTCATTAACAAACTGCTTGCAATCAATCCCAATTATATCATCATTGGATTAATGGTGCTATTTTATTCGCTTGAACAAATACTCAGCACTCAATTTAAGTTCACCAAAAGACCGCAACACCTGTTTAATAACAGTTTATTCTTTGCTGTCTTTTTCCTGGCAGGCCTTCTCTGGGCTACAGTTA
The DNA here is from genome assembly GCA_031386125.1 of Chitinophagaceae bacterium. GTDB lineage: Bacteria > Bacteroidota > Bacteroidia > Chitinophagales > Chitinophagaceae > JJ008. Next base: position 3,869 of record JANNCC010000214.1, on the reverse strand, counting down.
CAGTGTTTAGTGTAGAATGGCTGAATGACCAGCAGGTCGGGCTTTTCTATCTTATACAGTTGCCGATTGGGGTAAAATTATTATTAGGTATTGCTGTGTTAGATCTGGTGAGTTATTGGTTCCACCGCATGTCGCACAAGGTACCCTTGCTCTGGCGTTTCCATCGTGTGCACCATAGTGATACCACCATGGATGCATCTACCAATTTTCGTGGACACCCGATAGAAAGTTTTCTTTGGTTTGGCAGCAGTAATATTCTTGCTGCCGCCATCTTTGGTCTTGATTTACTTACATTGGGCTTGTATTTTTTTATTGCCACCATCTTCTTTTTCCTCGAACATGCCAATTTTCGTTTCCCAAAATGGCTCGATAAAAGTATTGGGTTGGTGATAACAACACCTAATCTACATAAAGTACACCACGAGCAGGACCAATACTATACCGATTCAAACTTCTCCGATATTTTTATTTTATGGGATCGCCTGTTCGGCACATTTAAAAGCAAACCGGTTGAGGAAATAAAACTTGGGTTGAAAGAATTTGATGAAGAGAAAAAACAAACCTTCCTGTTTTTAATGAAAAGTCCTTTTATTAATGTTAAAAGGATTGGTTCTGATGAATTGAATAAAACTGAATAAAACAACAAATGAACTACAAAACCAACCTTCTGTTTACAGCACTGCTCTTCCACACAGCTTTAGTTACTGCACAAGTACAGGTAAGCAAAGAACCACGACATAGAAATGCGTTGAAAAATAAATATTTCCGGTTGCTGGATGTAAACATACCACCCCGTGATACCAGCTTGCTTCATATTCATTCAACACCCTCTGTGTTTCTGCATTTTACCACTACTGTTGTATGCTCACAAATAAAGGGTAGGGAATGGATAACAGCTAAAAACACCCAAGGCAATGCTTCTTACAGGTCATTTGTTAATGATACACTGGTGCACCGGGTAAGCAATTGTGATACTGTTCCTTTTCATGTAACTGATGTTGAGCTGCTTTCACCATACAAGCCAGCAAAAAAATTACAACCACTTCCTTTCAATGTATTGTTTGAAAATGAAAAAGTAATCGCTTACCGGTTAACTGCAGCAGCATTCAATAAGCAAGTTATTAAGGGCCGGGGGCCGATGATAGCAGAAATGGTGGCTGGTAGCGAAGTAAAACTTCATAATAAAAAAGGTAAAGTACTTTCACAATTGAAGGCCGGAAAATATGTATACATAAACCCTGGTACCGAATTTTATTTTTCAGCAACAGTAGATGCAGCAATAAATATGGTACTGATTGAAATAAAATAGTATTTACCAACTCACTGAATTTTAATATCGGTTTAAAAAAAATAAATTATGATAAATAAATTTTTGAGGAGTCTTGCTCTCCAGCTTGCGGTAACAATTTGTTTTTGCATAACAGCAACCGCACAATCAACTATTGAATATGATATTGTACTATCCGGTGGCCGGGTGATTGATCCCGAAACAAAACTGGATGCCATTAAAAATGTAGGCATACTCAACAACCGCATTGCACAAATCAGTAATGAACCATTGCAGGGAAAACAAGTCATTGATGTAAACGGATTGGTTGTAGCTCCCGGTTTTATTGATCTGCATATACATGGCCGCAGCAATGTGGAGCAGGAATACCAGTTGCATGATGGAGTAACAACAGCGTTAGAGCTGGAATGGGGCATTGAGCATTTAGGGAAATGGTACGAATCCAGAAAAGGTAAAGCACTCATTAACTACGGTGCTAGTGTAAACTGGCCGTTTGAACGCTTTAAAGCAATTGGTAAATACCAGCATGCTGTAGATAGTTTACTGCAAATTACGCTGAAGGGCGAAGCAAACATTGGAACAATGACCAACACTATTTTACGGGCCGCTGCTGAAACGATTACTCCTGATGTATTGAATCAAACACTGGTAAACATCAAAGCATCATTGGCTGATGGTGGTATTGGCATTGGTGCACCGATTGGCTATTTGCCCAAAACAAATCCTAATGAAATGTTCCAGGTTTATAAACTGGCCGGTGAAATGCAGGCTCTTGTGTTTTCGCATGTAAGGCAACCGGATATTATTTCTATACAAGAAGCAATAGCTGTTGCAGTGCTTACTGGTGCACCGCTGCACATTGTTCACATCAACAGCATGTCGTTAGGGAATATTGGATTGTCTCTTGAGATGGTGAAAGCTGCTATAGGAAAAGGTTTTGATATCAGCACGGAGTTGTACCCCTACACTGCTGGTTCCACTTCGTTGCAAAGTGCCATGTTTGATGAAGATTGGCAGCAAAGATTAGGAATAAGCTACGGCGATTTACAATGGGTGGCAACAGGCGAACGTCTTACGAAAGAAAGTTTTGAAACCTACCGCAAAACTGGCGGCGTTGTTATTCTTCATGTGATGAAACCCGAATGGATTAAAACAGGCATTGCTGCTCCCGGTGTGATGATTGGTTCCGATGGAATGACTTATGCAAAATTGGCTCATCCAAGAACCGCTGGCACTTTCTCAAGAGTGTTAGGCAAATATGTACGAGAAGATAAAGTGATTGACTTGAATACAGCTATTGAAAAAATGACACTGCTTCCTGCAAAGCGTTTAGAAAATATTGCTCCGATGATGCGCTTCAAAGGAAGGATACAAGTGGGTGCAGATGCCGACATTACCATCTTCAATCCCAATACCGCTATTGATAAAGCAACTTTTGAAAAAGGTCTGGAGTTTTCTGCCGGTGTTGAATATGTAATGGTGAATGGAAGTTTTGTGTTGAAGAATGGAAAAACAGTAAACAATATTTTTCCGGGGCAGGCGGTGTTTGGAAAATTCAAACAATAGATTTTTTGTAAAAGTTTATAACTATTAAAAAATAGCATAATGAAAACAAGGCAAATAACACTCCTGTTTATTTCACTGATAAATGTATTTTCTATTGAACTTTTGGCACAAAAAACAAACCAACCGATTCAACTTGAGCCCTTACTAGAGCAGTACTCAAAGGAATATTATGCTTTAAACCCATTGGAAGGCACACAAGCAGGTATCAACGATTACAATAGCCAAATTGAAATTACTATCAGCGGGGAGTATATAAAAAAAGCAAAAGCACTCAATCAAAAATATCTAACCCAATTAGCTGTTCTAAACAAAGCAGGCTTAACAGCATCTCAGCTATTAAGTATTGATGTGCTTACCTACAAGCTGAAATCAGAAAACGAAAGACTAAACAATTTGTTGGGCTTTTACAGGCCAGTTGACCAATTCGTATTTAGTTTCTCCACACGGTTTGCTACGTTGGGTTCGGGGGCTGGCTTTGTTCCTTTTACTACCGAAAAAGATTACAGAGATTTTATCAGCCGTATGAAAGGTTTTCAGGTATGGGTGGACCAGGCCATTGCAAATATGAAAAAGGGTGTTGCCCAAAATAATACAAACCCAAAGGCCGCCATGGAAAAAGTGCCGGCACAATTAAAACCATTATTTGAAGGTGCCGTACAGGAGAATGTTTTTTATAAACCTTTATTAAAACTACCAAACGACTTAGATAGTATGGCAGCCATTCAATTGAAGAAAGATTATTCGGCAGCCATTGAAAACATTATCAAACCAGCTTATAAAAAATTGCATGACTATATTGTTACTGAGTATATTCCAAAAGCAAGAAAAACATCGGGCTTATTAGATAATTATAAGGGAAAGAAGGAGTATGAAGTGTGGTTAAAGAATTACACCACTACAAACATTACAGCCGAGCAAATTTTTAATTTAGGACTTAGTGAAGTTGCCCGTATTCGCAAAGAAATGGAAACGGTAAAAACACAAGTGGATTTTAAAGGCGATTTAAAGTCCTTTT
>JANNCC010000200.1:0-9935 GCA_031386125.1 Chitinophagaceae bacterium | reverse complement strand
GCTATCCAAACGCCGAGTAATGTCCAGCCAATTACTGCCGGGTAAAAGATCATTCTCATATTACCACTAATATCATTTTTTACATCCAGGGCAGGATTGCCTTCATTTCCCGGATGCAGGCTTGGTAGTATTCTTGGTAAGATCCAGATGGCCGGAAACAGCATAGTGTAAGCAAAAATATTATACACTGCACTAATCCTTGCTTTCTTATCCATATCCTGGATAGAATCTCTTAAAATGAGGTAGGCAAAATAAACCAGCAGGGCAATAGCAGCACCAATTAGTTTAGGGTCTCTTGCTATGGTGTCGAAAGATTGAATAGCCGGCTTATTCGGGTCTGCCCAGGTATAAGATGCCCAGATGGCACCGGTTAAATAACCCAACAGGCCAAACACAATGGCTACTACGGCAAACTGACGGGCATAAATGTCATACTTAATATTAAAAGTGCGGAGATATTTGATAGCATTTACAACAGATACTGTGAACAATATCATCATAGCAAACCACATACACACATGGAAGTAGAGGTTGCGGATGGTTTCCTGCAGGGCTGGCAGGCGGGGCACTTCTAACAACAATCCGGCGGTAAATGTGTAGATAAGCAAGGCGACACTTGCAATCTTCCACCAGGACTTGTACATATAGTTTTTTGTGTCAGTCATCGGTAGGCCAAAGAGAGATACTGGCCAGTTGAATGTGAGGCAAAAATAAGGCGATGCCGCTAAACGCTGAATAAATTTTCTTGTATGGTTTTGGATGTGTGAAAAAGACGTAGCGATAGCGAAGAGGATGATTTTTGAATTATAGAATAAAATACCCTAAGCATTGAAGGGCTTCCTCATTTCTTATACATCTGTTCGATATTTTCTAATCTTTCCAGAGAAACGGGAAGAGTATAACGGCAAGGAGAACGACCATTATGTCTAATGCCACCAGCAAAAGAACGGTACTCATGGATATAGTAAGCAGCGGGGCAAAAGCGGCATTAGACAACTTCATTAATAATAATAGCTGTGGAATGATAATCGGAAAACCAAGCACCGCCATGATAGCGGCATTTTGTTGTGCTTTGGCTGCAATCGCAGCTAAGAAAGTAAAAACAAGACTCAGGCTCCAACCGCCGAGTAAAACCAGGCCGATAAACTGACCGGCTTTTTGCATGGGATTGCCAAGAAAAAGCGTAAAGAGGAAAAGACTCAGCAAACTCATCACCAGCATCAGCAAGGAGTTGAATAACAATTTGGCCAATACAAAATCAGAAGGGCTGGTGATGGAGTAGAAGTAGAGCATCCTGCCTTTGCTTTCCTGCATAAAACTTTTAGCCACGGCATTGATGCAGATGAATAACTGAATGACCCAGAACAAACCATTCCACACCCGGCTCTCCGGTTCATCCATTGCATTAAACAAAACAAAGATGGTGGCACCTATGTATAATATAATGCCATAGAAACTGTACTGCTGTCTTATTTCGAGCAGCAGGTCTTTTTTGAATAATGTTAATATGTGGCGTACCGAACTGATGGGAGCTTGTTTAGCTGCGAAAATACTGATTACCGGGTGTCTCCTGTATATTATCTAATTTACAGGCTTAAAAAATAAGCGATGAAAAAACTATCCATCTTTTTAGCTGCTGCATTGATGATAATGACGGTGGCCGTAATTCAGTCCTGTAAGTCGGCTTCTAAAACCTCAACATCAACCATGCTGAAATTTAACCTGGAACAGGGCAAAGGGTATGATTATGAGTTAGTATGGGACCTTGATACCAAAGTAGCAGGTCAGGAATCGTACATCAGCATAACCGGTTTGTATTCCATGAACGTAACCAGTATTGATGAAAACATACGGTCTGTTACAACTGCTTACAAAAGTATGCGAATGAATATGAAAGTGGGCGGTATGACAATAGATATTGACAGCGACAAGCCTGCACCCGACAATGGAGAAGCTGATATAACCAAGAACCCTCTTGGAATGATGAATAAAGTGATTGGAGGTATAATTGGAAAGAAATTCATTATTAAGGTGAACGAAGAAGGGAAAGTGCTGGAAGTAACCGGATTCGAAAAAATCGTTACTGATATGATTGACTCGATGAACCTGGATGATAACATGAAGGTGCAGGTAACAGCATCATTTAAAGACCAGTTTAGCGAACAGAATATAAAAGACCAGTTTGCACAGGTTTTTACCATTTTTCCGAATAAAGAAATAAAAGTGGGAGATAGCTGGGAAAAAACCTATTCTACAGGTGGCAAAATGGCTGCAAAATATAATACGACTTATACGGTAAAAGAAATTGATGGCAGCCATGTATCAATGACGACGAAAACAAAGATTGGTTCTAATGGAGACGACGAGGATATTAGTGGCACCCAATCGGGTAATATTCTTGTTGACAGCAAAACAGGCCTGATGATTAACGGAGAATTTGATCAGGAAATTGAAGTAAAAACACAAGGGATGACGGTGAAAGTAACCGGTAAAGGAAAGATTAAGGGGAAAGCAAATTGATAATTACTTCATGATTATAAGTTAAAAGCCTCCGGTTGGAGGCTTTTTTTATTTCGTATCATAGCATTTTCTGCATCTCGGCTCGTACACATCAGTGGCACCCAGCATCACCTGGTCATCATTCGGAATTTTTCTGTATGAATAGTTAGCCATATTGCCACATTGCATACAGATAGCATGCAGCTTGGTTACATAATCTGCTTTCGCCATTATAAATGGCATTTGCCCGAAAGGATTACCGAGATAATCCATATCTAATCCAGCCACAATTACCCGGATGCCCCGGAAAGCCAGTTCATCACACACATTAGCTATTTCTGCATCAAAAAACTGGGCCTCGTCTATTCCAATCACATCCACATCAGTTTCTGCCATCAGCAATATCTTCTGGGAATTATCAATAGGAGTGGATTGAATGGCTGTAGCATCATGCGACACAATCTTTACTGTATCATACCGCACATCAATGGCGGGTTTAAATATCTCCACTTTCAGGTTGGCAATCTTCACTCTTTTCAGCCTGCGGATAAGCTCTTCCGTCTTTCCGCTGAACATGGAGCCGCAAATCACTTCTATACTTCCCCGGCGTTCGCCGCTGGTATTGGGTTCAATAAACATTGTTAAGATTTAGGTATTCCTGAATGTGTTGGCTTTATTGGCAAACTGTTTGTAATTTTAGAATACTTGTTACGTTGACTGATTATTGATAACACGACAGCAGTCAATTATTCATCGCCGTCAAAAATACATAATGGAACGAATCGAAGCACTTATCAGCAAATTAAAAGAGCAGTTTGAGCAAAAGGCAGATTCCAATCTTTTGCTCGGTACTGTTCAGTTATTACAATTTGAGCTGACAAAACTAAAAACCGGTAGCCAGCAAAGCCTCGGCACAGCTAAGGTGGCGGTAATGCTTCCGGCTGGTAGTATGCTGGGTGCTGTTGCTTCTGTGCATGAAAAATATGCCCCGAAGCCGCTTCAAATAGTACATGATACGAAAGAGACGATGCATGAAGTAAAGGAAACGGTGCTGGTGGATAATGGTTCTCTTTCGGTGGTACAAAAAAATGGTCAGTTGGATATGGTGTTTGATCCGATGACAGAAATCCCGACCTTATCACATCAACCCAAAGAAAAAGAAGTAAACGATGCCACAGCACAAGGTGAGTCGCTGAACGATAAACTAAAACAAGGAAAAATGGAGCTGGTGGAAATATTAAAAGAAACCCCTGTAAAAGACCTTCGCAAAGCAGTTGGCATTAATGACCGTTTTATCTTCATCAATGAACTTTTCCGTGGCGATGAAAATATGTATGAACGAAGCATAAAAACAATCAACAGCTTTAATATTTATCCGGAAGCTGAATATTGGATTAGCCGGGAGTTGAAGTTGAAACTGGGCTGGAATAATGAACAGGCATCTGTTCAGCATTTTGATCAGTTGGTTAAAAGACGTTTTTCCTGAATAAACTGAATTATTTTTTCGGTAGCTCCTTTGTTTGTCTGAACAAATTCTCCTGCTGCATTGCTGCGGTAATTGTATTCTTTGTCATTAATCAATAATGCTTCTATAAGTTCTCTCAGCATCATCCCATTTTCTTTTTCATCGGTGAAAGGTAAGCCCCCTCCGGACTGTACCAGGCCTATTGCTTCCGTGTATTTGTGATAAAATGGTCCAAAGAGAACAGGCTTATTATACACGGCCGCTTCCAGCACATTATGAACACCCATAGTTCTTAATCCTCCACCGATATAAGTTATGTATGCATATTTGTACAGCCGGGAAAGCATACCGATGTTATCTATTATCAGGCAACTGGGAAGAGGGAAGTGGGAGGTGGTAAGTTCGGAGAACAAAATTGAGTTTGGGAAAAGTTCTTTAATGGAGCTAAGATGTTTTTCATTTATCTCATGCGGGGCAATAATTAGTTTGAGAGACGAATCATTTATAGCTGCAAATGATTTTTGTAATACTTCTTCATCTTCCGGCCAGGTGCTGCCGGCAATAACGACTTTACTGTTACCAATAAATTTTTCAATAAGGGGAATAGGTTCAAATTTCTCTGCAATTTCAATCACTCTGTCAAATCTTGTATCGCCGGAAACAGAGCAGATTGCTGACAAACAAATTTCATCAATCAATTTCTTTGATTCAGCCGTCTGCACAAATAAGTGATCAAACCGGGAAAGTATCTTCCGTTGCAATTTGCCATACCATTTAAAGAAGGACATGTCTTTTCTGAACAAAGCAGAAATCAGTAATAGTGGAATGTTTCTGTATTTTATTTTCTTCAGGTAATAATACCAGAATTCATACTTGACAAAAATGACAAGCGACGGATGAACGATTTCTAAAAACTGCTTAGCATTGCGGGGGCCATCCATTGGCAGATAAAAAACCCAGTCAGCACCTTTGTATTTTTTTTGTGCTTCATACCCGGAAGGAGAGAAGAAGGTGAGCAATATCTTGTGTCCTGTTCCCTGTGCTCTCAGTTTTTCTATTACCGGTCTGCCTTGTTCAAATTCACCGAGAGAGGCACAATGCATCCAGATTATTTTTTCACCGGATGGAATAGTTTGTTGTAGTTTCTCAAATATTCCTTTCCTGCCCTTCACCCATTTTTTTGCTTTGGGATTGAAGAAAGAAGCCACATGAGTTCCGGCCCGGAAAAGCCACAGAAAAATGTTATAGAAAAATAATGACAAAGCGTTGGTTATAAATAAGAAGCAAATGTAAAAGCAATCGGGTAAACTACCCTTATTTTACTATTTTTGCGGCTCTTTAAAGCTAAACAGTACCGAATGCGACCAATCCAGATGGTGGATACTAAAACCCAGTATCGGAAGATAAAGCCAGAAGTGGATAAGGCCGTCATGGATGTGATGGAAAGCTCGGCTTTCATCAACGGTAAAATTGTACAGGAATTTTCGGCCAACCTTTCTTCCTATCTCGGAACTAAGCATACTATTCCTTGTGCCAACGGAACTGATGCCCTACAGATAGCCATGATGGCATTGGGTCTGCAACCCGGCGATGAGGTTATCACCCCGTCCTTTACTTACATTGCTACAACAGAAGTGATTGCCTTGCTTAAACTTACACCGGTATTTGTGGAAGTAAACCCTCAAACTTTTTGTATTGACCCTTTGGCTATTGAAAAAGCAATTACTCCGAACACAAAAGCAATCGTCCCGGTTCATTTATATGGTCATGCAGCACCGATGGAAGAAATAATGGCGATTGCAAAAAAGCATAACCTGTATGTGATAGAAGACAATGCCCAGGCCATTGGATGTGATTATATTTTTTCAGACGGCACTAAAAAGAAAACAGGAAACATTGGCCATATCAGCTGTACTTCTTTTTATCCTTCCAAAAATCTCGGAGCCTTTGGTGATGGCGGTGCCATTTCTACCAACGATGATGAACTGGCAGGAAAACTAAAAATGATTGCCAATCATGGACAGAGCAAGCAATACTATCATGATGTGGTGGGATGCAACAGCCGGTTAGATTCCATTCAGGCGGCCGTTCTGGATATTAAATTGAAACACCTGGATGAATATGTGGCTGCAAGAAGAACAGCGGCTGATTTTTATGATAAGGCATTCGCCAATCAGTCAAAAACAAAAACACCTTTCCGGGCTGCTTATTCCAATCATGCTTTTCATCAATATACATTGATACTGGAAGGTGTTGACCGGAACGGATTGAAACAGTTTCTGTCAGACAACAATATTCCTGCTATGATTTATTATCCCGTGGCGGGGCATCAACAAAAAATGTTTGAACAGTTTAATACGGCTTCGCAGGTAATGCCGGTGACGGATTGGTTAACAGAAAGAGTTATTTCTTTGCCCATCCACACAGAGCTGGATGAAGAGCAGTTACGTTTTATAACTACTAAAGTGTTGGATTTTATTAATAATTAATACATCTATAAATCCTAATTGAAAAATGTACAAAGAATTAGTTGACAAAAAAAATAAGCTGGCCGTAATAGGCTTAGGCTATGTGGGATTGCCCATCGCATTGGAATTTGCAAAGAAAATCTCAGTTATTGGTTTTGATATCAGTGCGAAGCGGATTGAAATGATGAAGCAGGGCATTGACCCCAGCAATGAGTTGGAAAAAAAAGATTTTGAGGGCAGCGATATAGTGTTTACTGATTCATTGGAAATTCTGCGGGAAGCAAAGTTTTTCATTGTAGCTGTACCTACGCCAGTTGATGAACATAATGTACCTGATCTTGTTCCTGTACAAAGAGCCTCTGAAACGATTGGTAAAGTGATTAAAAAAGGAGACTACGTAGTATTTGAGTCAACTGTTTATCCGGGGTGTACGGAAGAGGATTGCTTACCGATTATTGAAAAATTATCGGGGTTAAAAAATTTCGCTGATTTCAAAATCGGTTATTCTCCCGAAAGGATTAACCCGGGAGATAAAAATCACACACTGGCATCTATTATTAAGGTAGTGTCAGGCTGCGATGCAGAATCACTGGAAGAAATTGCAAAAACGTATGAATTGGTTGTTACAGCCGGTGTACATAGAGCTTCATCAATTAAAGTTGCAGAAGCTGCAAAAATTATCGAGAATACACAACGGGATTTGAATATTGCATTGATGAATGAACTGTCCATCATTTTTAATATGATGAACATAAACACATACGAAGTATTGGAAGCTGCTGGTACTAAATGGAATTTCTTAAAATTTCAACCAGGCTTGGTTGGCGGCCATTGTATTGGTGTTGATCCATACTATCTAACCTACAAAGCCAGCGAACTGGGCTACGATGCTGAAGTGATACTGGCTGGCCGCAACATTAATGATAATATGGCCAAGTATGTTGCCAAAATAGTTGTGCAGCATATCATTAAAAACTCCGGCGATGTAAAATCTTCTAAGGTGCTGATAAAGGGAGCTACGTTCAAAGAAAATGTAAGCGACATCCGCAATTCGAAAGTAGCTGATGTAGTAAAAGCATTGAAGTCATATTATGTGAATGTTGATGTGGAAGATCCTCATGCTGATTCGGATGAACTGCAACATGAATATGGTTTTGGATTAACTAAGACAACAGCAAATGATTATGATGCAGTGATTATAACCGTTCCGCACAATGACTATAAGGAATTGGGGGATGATTATTTTGCTGGCATTACCAAACCGCATGGTATGGTGGCTGACCTGAAAGGAATTTATCGTAACCGTATTACTAAAAGAACTTACTGGAGTTTATAAGATGCCATTTAAAAAAACTGACATGCCCGGCCTGCTTGTTTTTGAACCTGATGTGTTTGAAGATAGTCGTGGCTATTTCTTTGAGTCATACAATGAAAGTATTTTCCGCCAGGAAGGCATTGACATTCGTTGGGTACAGGATAACCAGTCCTCTTCAACGTATGGGGTAATCCGGGGACTGCATTATCAGTTACCGCCTTTTGCACAATCCAAACTGATACGGGTATTGAAAGGAAAAATTTTAGATGTGGCGGTTGACATCCGTAAAGGCTCACCCACTTATGGTAAGGCATTTACGCAGAAATTATCCGCAAAGAATAAGAAACAGTTATTTATCCCCGCTGGATTTGCACATGGTTTTTCTGTGTTGAGTAAGGAAGCAGAAGTGTTATATAAATGCGACAGTTTTTATAATAAAGAAACGGAAGCAGGAATTATTTACAACGATGCTGAGCTAAATATTGACTGGCAGACACCACCTGAACTGGCTATTGTTTCCGAAAAGGATAAAACACTTCCCACACTGGCACAATGCAATAACAGCTTTGTATTTGAAAGCTGATGGCAATGAAGCAAAAAATACTGGTTACCGGTTCTAACGGTCAGTTAGGAAAAGAACTACAAGAAATTGCCCCCTCATTTCCCTTCTTTGATTTTATTTTTTTATCAAGAACAGACTTGCCCATTCATGATGTTGAAAAAGTAAAAAATTTATTTAAAATCAATTATCCGCAATATTTAATTAATTGCGCAGCTTATACAGCTGTTGATAAGGCTGAGACTGAAAAAGAATTAGCTTTTCAAATAAATGGAGAAGCGGTTGGTGTGCTGGCCGCAATCTGTAAAGAACATTATTGCAAGTTCATTCATATCTCTACCGATTATGTTTTTGATGGAACAGCATCTGTTCCTTACAAAGAAGATTCACCCACCAACCCGCAAAGTGTGTATGGTGCATCCAAATTAGAAGGGGAGAAGCAGGCTTTACAGTTAAATCCCGATTCGTTGATCATCCGCACCTCCTGGGTGTATTCAGAATTCGGAAAAAATTTTGTAAAAACGATGATGAAACTTCTCAACGAAAAAGACGAGATAAGTGTAGTTAATGACCAAATTGGTTCACCTACTTATGCAAAAGATTTAGCAGAAGTTATTTTGCAAATCATATCATATCAAAACTGGCAGCACGGTATTTATAACTACAGTAATGATGGTGTAATAAGCTGGTTTGATTTTGCGGTACTAATAAAAGAGTTATCAGGAAGTTCCTGTAAAATAAATCCAATTCCAACCTCTGCCTATCCTACGGCGGCTAAAAGACCGGCATATTCGGTGTTGGATAACTCAAAAATTCAGAAGACTTTTAATAGTGTGAGAAAAGGCTGGAAAGAAAGCCTGACTGCTTGTTTAGACAGGTTAAAATAAAAAACCCTGCCGTTAAGCAGGGCCTTGTTGACCTATATGGATTCGAACCATAAACGACAGAACCAAAATCAGTTGTGTTACCATTACACCATAGGTCAATCTGTATCCAATTTTTCAATTGGGAGTGCAAAAATAAGGCTTGAAGGCTTTTGTGCCAAATGGTTTTTAAAGAACTTATGCAGGCTGGGAAGATGATTTCGATGTTTCCCTTTCCTCTCTCTCTTTCAATTCCTTGATTTTATCCAATGCCCTCGCCACCACATCACACATAATAGTATACAAAGCTCCGGGTTTTGCATTTTCGTAGATATAATCCAGGGCCAAATCTTCGTTGGGAATGGTAACCACCGGCATATCTGGATTCACACTTTCAATGCCTTCTTTAAGCAAATCAATAATTTCTGCTGCTGTTCTGCCCCGCAGGTTTTTATCGCAGCGGATAATTATTTCATCAAAGAATTTTGCTGATATTTCTCCCAGTTCCCGGATGTCTTCATCTCTTCTGTCGCCGGTACCGCTGATAACACCAATTTTTGTTGGGTAATCTAATTTGCTCACAAAATCACAAAGCAGTTTTAGTCCATGCGGATTGTGGGCAAAGTCTGCCAGCATGGTAAAATGTTTGAAATGGAAAAAATTCAACCGGCCCGGTGTCAGGCTTTCACTGGGAATAAATGTTTGCAAACCGGAACGAATGTCTTCAATTGTTATATCACGGAACAAATACGCAGCCAGCACTGCC
>JANNCC010000104.1:0-10517 GCA_031386125.1 Chitinophagaceae bacterium | reverse complement strand
TCAGCCTTACACCACCACCACTGATATAGATGGAGAATACACACTTTTAATTCCTGTGCCCGGCATTTACTCCATCACCTGCACCGCTGCATCATTTGGAGAGGCAACACAAGCAAGTGTTGTCATTGCATTAGGTGCATCCGCCACAGTCAATTTCATATTAAGCCCTGCATAATCAATAAGTAGTTATAATAAAGAGCCGCCTCCTGAGTTTGCCAATGGGCAGGCGGCTCTTTATCTGGCAGAATAAGTTGGTCGGCCACTATTTCAGTAACATACTTTTTTTAACCCCTTCCTTATCTTCGTATTGACGGTGGTGCAGGGGCAAAAAATAAAACTTTTTTAAACAGCTTTTCTGATTTTCACTAATTGTTGTAATAGATCTTCCAGCAAATCTAATAGCAACATATTCGCCCCGTCGCTTTTAGCAACAGCAGGGTTGGGGTGAGTTTCAATAAACAAGCCATCAACTCCCGCAGCAATAGCAGCTTTAGCAATAGTGCCAATCAGTTGAGGATTACCACCCGTTATACCACTTGTTTGATTGGGCTGTTGCAGTGCATGGGTAACATCCATCACCACCGGCACGCCGTGTGCCTGCATGGCGGGTATGTTACGATAGTCAACCACTAAATCCTGATAGCCGAAAGTAGTTCCTCTTTCCGTCAGCATCACTTTATCATTACCGGCATTACGAATTTTATCAACAGCAAACTTCATGGCTTCACCACTAACAAACTGGCCTTTTTTTACATTCACTATTTTTCCTGTTTCGGCAGCCGCTACTAACAAATCTGTTTGGCGGCAAAGAAAGGCGGGAATTTGTAACACATCTGCAAAGCTGGCAGCTTTGGTTGCTTCTTCTGGGGAGTGAATATCTGTAACAATGGGTACTGAAAATTTCTTGCCGGTGTCTTGCAGCATTTTCATGGCCACATCATCACCAAGGCCTGTAAAGGAAGTGCCACTTGTACGATTTGCTTTTCTATAAGATGCTTTAAAAATGTAGGGGATACCCAGGTTTTTGCAAATCCCGGAAACCTTTTTGGCAACCTCGGTTAAAAGCTCTTCGCTTTCAACCACACATGGCCCGGCCATCAAGAAGAAATTTTTCTCATCATATTGCTGATTGGCAAATAAGTCTTTCAGAAATTTTTCCATGGTGCAAAAGTAGCTTTTACTGATGAGTTTTATGTAGCTGGCGTCACTTTTACATTTCTGTTTTTAGGTTTTAGACTTTACATTTACCTTTTAATCGCTTAGCATGGTAAAAGATAAAATACTCGTCATCGGTGCCTCTGGCCAAATAGGAGTGGAGCTAACGTTAGCCCTTCGAAAAATTTATGGCAATGCCAATGTAATTGCTTCTGACCTGCGGGAACAAAACCCCTTGCTCGAAGGAACCGGCCCTTATGTAAGTCTTGATGTGATGAATAAAGAGATGCTGCATGTGCAGGTAATCCGCCAAAACATTACGCAGATATATTTACTGGCAGCTATCCTTTCTGCTACCGGAGAAAAAAATCCTGGCCTGGCCTGGAATCTGAACATGACTGGTTTATTAAATGTGTTGGATATTGCCCGGGAAGAGAAAATAAGTAAAGTATATTGGCCATCATCTATTGCTGTGTTTGGCCCCACTTCTCCCAAACAAAATTGCCCGCAGCAAACAATCATTGAGCCAGCTACAGTCTATGGCATCAGTAAGTATGCCGGTGAATTCTGGTGCAATTATTTTCATCACCGTTTTGGTGTGGATGTGCGGAGTATCCGTTACCCGGGTTTGATTTCCTATAAATCTGCACCCGGTGGCGGCACCACCGATTATGCCGTAGAAATTTTTCACGAAGCACTGGACGAAAAAAAATATGAATGTTTTTTAAAAGGAGATACTTATTTGCCTATGATGTATATGCCCGATGCAATAAAAGCTACAATTGAACTGATGGAAGCACCGGCGGAAAAAATAAAAATCCGCACTTCTTATAATGTATCAGGTATGAGTTTTTCTCCCAAAGAAATTGCAGCGGCAATTAAAAAACATATTCCTGAGTTCATCATTTCCTATAAGCCTGATTACCGCCAGGCTATTGCTGATGGCTGGCCGCAAAGTATTGATGATACAGTAGCAAGAAATGACTGGGGCTGGAAAGAAGAATACGATTTGGCAGCTATGACGAAGGATATGCTGGAGAATCTGAAGCAGGCTTAATCCACCATACTATTTTTTACAGCGAACATTACTAGCCCGGCTGTATTGCGGACACCTATTTTTTCAATCAATCGTTGACGGATACCTTCCACAGAGCGGGGGCTTAAAAATATTTGTTTGGCTATTTCAGCAGCAGTTTTTTCTTCGCAGATAAGTTTCAGCACCTCCAGTTCCCTTTCTGTCAGTTCCACATTTTGGTTAAAGGAAGGTTTGAGGTTATTTTTTAGCACCAATTTTTTCAGCAGGGCTTTATTCACCACATCATTAAAGTAGTAACCATTTTCATACACTGCATAAATGGATTTTATTATTTCATCCGGTTCAGTATTTTTCAGCAGGTAGCCATTGGCACCGTTTTCCATCAGGTGAATAATAAATTTATCATCATCATACATGGTTACTACCAGCACCTTTATAGCGGGGTATTGTTTCCGGACAGCTTTGGTGGCTTCCATCCCATCCATAATGGGCATTTTGAGATCCATAAGAATGACATCAGGAGTAGTTGTTTCTAATGCTTTCAGCAGTTCTTCACCGTTATCTGCTTCCATTATAACTTCCAGGTTTTCGTCTGCAGAGAAGCCCACCTTTAGTCCCTCCCGGAAAATTTTATAATCGTCTGCTATTGCTATTTTTATTTTACTCATGGTTGATTCGATTTGACTGGTACATGTATATTGATACGGTAACCTTCAGCGCCACCGGTAAAATGTATTGTGCCTTTCAGCAATATAACCCTGTTCTGGATATTTTTTAAGCCCAATCCTTCTTTCCGGTAGCGGAACTCTTCAAATTGCTCCTGTGTCAATCCATCACCATTGTGAAAAATTACCAGGTTTAATTCATTTTCTACAAGGGTGGAGCTGATAAGAAACTCTGAAGCATTGGCATATTTCAGGATATTATTCACCAGCTCCTGCACCATTCGGTACATACTGATGTCGTTGTCGGGGTTAACGGTTTGGTAGTTATCATCTAATGCGGTAGTAGCATTGGGGATGATACCTTCCGTTACTTTCCGGAGAAAATGCCGGATAGCTTCGTTGAAACCAAATTCTTTCAGGATGTTGGAATGCAGGTTGTGTGAAATACCTCTTACTTTCCCTATTACATCATTTAATAGCTCCCTGCCTTTTTCATGCAGTTTCTGATCTCTTTCATCCAGTACTTCTGCCTTAATGCCTAACAAATGAAGTTTGGCAGAGGAAAGTATAGCACCTACTTCGTCATGCAGTGTTTCTGCAATACGATGGCGTTCGATTTCTTCACTGCGTACTGCGGCTTCTATCAGTTGATTTTGTTGTTGTTCCCGGAGTTTTTCCAGAGCAAGGCGGTGTTGGTTCTTTTTCCGCTGACTGAAAATGACAGCCATTAATACACTTATCACCATCAGCAGCATTACGCCAATACCAAGGATGACCAGAAAGGTTAAATCATTATTCATGCTGACGTTTAAAAGTTAAAGCTATACAGAGACATAAAAAAATATAAGCAACATTGTGAACATCCCATATCTCTATCGCAAACTTGATATCTTGTTTTATCAGGTAATTATAAAAAAGGAAAATGAAAAAATTGGCTGCTACATAAAAAGTAAGGCCTGTAATAATCCATAGACCTGGCTGTTTTTTAAGTGGAATACCTTTGTCTTCCAGCATCAGAAAAATATAATATTGCAGGCAATAAAAAAGTAATAAGGCGGCCTCTGTAGCAAGCAAACGGCTGCTCAGGTTGTTTCTATTAAAAAAGTCTTCGTCAAAAGCGAAGTTTATAATGACAAAGGCAACAAACACAAAAGGAATAATTGCCTTTAGCCTGTGCATGAACCGCTGATTGAGTAAGTTAAAAAACCAGGCAAAAAGCAACAGCCTGATTACAGAATGAATATTGTAAAGAAAATTATTGCTATAAAAAAAATCACCTGGCTCATATCCGAAGTCGATCTTAAATTTCTGGATACTTACCGCACAAATATTTATAACTAAAGCAGCAATTACATAAGTGCGGACTGGCTTCAGGTAGGTTAATTTGTTTTGCTGCCTGAATAAAAAGTATAAAGGGATTAATAAAGCCCAAACCTCGGACCAGTCTGTAATTTCTTTATAAATCATACCTGTTTAAGATTCTGGTGGTGCCGGGGGTGAAGGTTTGGTGGCCACTGATAATGTCGTACCTCCTAAATCCAACGTTACAGTGTATTCAAGATGGGGGTTGTCAGAAATTTTTGTTTCAAAAACAAGGCTGACATCCTCCATTGCCTTCTCATTTTTGCAACCCTTACTGGCCATTTTCATAAATTTATTCCAGATGCCCTTATGCGATTTTTTCATTTTCTTACCCTTATCGTCTTTTTTTGAAAGGCTCATGGATAACAGCACTTCATTATTGGCAAACGCTACGGGATTTGTAAACGGTTCAACTTTGGACTGACCGCCAGTGTCAGCACCTGTCACTTTTTTGCCCACTTCCCATTTATTGCCATCTTTCCATGCAGGATAAGCAACAATACCAAATGTAGCGTTACCGTCAGCCAGGGATCTTAACTCTGCCTGAAAAAATACTTTTTTCTTTGGGTTTCCGGTAGTGGGAAACTGATCCGTGATGTCTTTATACCTGAATTTTTGAGGGGGTAAAATAAGTTGATTAGCCATATGTTATTTTTTATTATCGGCCACAGACAAAAATATCTGTTGCCGGATTTAATTGTTTAATCACAACCTCCATCACAAGGTGGGGCAGGTGGGGAAGGTTTTGTACCAGCACCAGTAATAAAACCTGTAACTCCTTTTGTTTTCGAAATATTATAAAGTACATAATTTGGATATGACATATCCATAGTTGGCGAAAAATATAAGTCTTTACAATTCGAGGCATTTAAACTGCCGGTCACACCGAGAGAAAGTTTGATTTCTTTTTTAGAAACCTCGAGATTTCCTAAAATTTTTATACCTGATGTATCCCAGGGGGTATCTGATTCAATTTTAAAGCCAATAGGGCCGGTTGTAATATAATTTATTTTCTTTTGGGCGCCATAGGCAATCAGGCCGATAGAGGTATTATTGGAGTCTACAAATTGCAATAAGATTTTTTTACTGTTAGCATCTTTAAAAACATTCCAGATTGTAGCTGAGTCTAATTTTAAATAATAAAAGCCTCCTGCCCCGAGTGGTGAGGCGTTTGCGTTCTGGCCTTCTTTATTGCCGGATGAATTGATTGTTGTATTTGTATCATCCCCGGTCACTTTCTTGTCTTCATTTTTTTTACTGCCACAGGAGATTAAAAAGACTAAAAAAATAGTAAATAAAACAGGTTGAATCAAATTCCTAAATGATTTCTTTTTCATGCTTGCTTGATTAAATGATAAAAAATGGTGTTTATAATTATCACTAGGGAGGATTAATCTTGAACTAAAATAGGTTGACCTTTTCAACTTTCAATGAATCTGAAACCAGATTGCGTAGATACTCCTTCATAATGCGTAGTTGTACGCAACTGCAACAATCTAAAGGAGAAATTAGTTTATCTGTTTATTTAAAAATTAGCTTTTCTACTTTATGTTCTAACAGCAACGGTTTGTTGTCTTTTACTCCGATATAGCGCCAATGCAAGTAAAATACAAAAAACAATAAAGACAACCTGATAGATTTTCAAACTAAGCCGGCCAAAATCAGGATTTTTTGCAGCTATGGGATAAATGAACAAGAAAATAAAAAAGGTAATTGCTTCGTATAGTGAAATGCCAGCACAAACAATGAAAGAAGGATGATTTATCCAATTTGTTCCGCTTTCATCCTGCAGGGAACGAAGAAAAAAAGTAAGACACAAAAAAAGCATCACAAAACTTCCTGCAGCAAAAAGGCTGGGGCTTATAAAGAGTGGCGATTCAAAGAAAAGGAAATCCACCAGTACGAAAACAATGTAAACCGATAAAAGGGCTGTATATATAAATGAAAACTTTCGGGGAGTTATTTTAATGATATACCAGCTAAAAAAGAATAACCGGACAATGGAATGAAGGTTGTATAAAAAATTATTGTTTTGCAGTGATGAAGGGAATAAATAATAATATTCCAGCATAAATGTAGCTGTAAGGTTGAGAATAAATGCAATAATAACATACAAAATAAGTGGCCGGATAGTCTTTTCCTTAGGCTTATGTATCAATATAACAATCAGAGGTATAAGCAATGCCCATACCTCTGACCAGTTTCCGATAAATTGAATCAATTTCATTTATTTTTTTGGCCTGTTGTATCTTTTGAATTCATTAAAGTATCAATTTTTTTAGCATCGGCGGCACAAGGAGGTTTGCAATAAGGACATGGGGGGCAGGGAAGTGTACCTCTTTCTACAGGACTTCCAACGCCTCCTGTAACTATTTCTACATCAAAACACATGAAATTAATATCACTTTCCGGACAAATCTTGGGTGTTAATTTGACATAGTCAAAATCTTTAAGTGTACTAGGGTCTTTTAATATATCTAAATCAGCCAGTTCAATATTGTTTTCACCGATAGCAGTACCCATTGGTAAACTTACATTGCATCCTGCACCTGCTGTTAAATCAACATAGCTTCCAATTTTGGAATTATCTTTTTTAAATGCTTGTACCCCAACATCAAATTTGCCCGATCCACGGTTATAACTAGAATAAAACGTTAAGTAATCAATTGATTTCAGGTGTCCGGGTGTCTCCCAGGCATTCTTCATTTTTTCTTGCAAAAGAACGGCGCATGATACATCCATGCCAGCAAAATTTTCTTTTTTCCCTTTACAGGACGCAATAGTTAGCATTAAAAAAGCCGCAATTGTAAGTGGCATTCGCCAAATACTTTTTTTAAATGGAAACCGATTTGTTTGCATAACAGTTGGGTTTAAATGGTTAAAAATGGGGGGTAAGGGGTTTTCTGGAGGAAGGAGAAAATACTTATCTAAATTTAGGATGTCGTTATGACTTTTCAAAGCTTTTCAGCAGAAATACCATCTTTACACCTTTCATTGCCGGTAGTTGTACGCAGCTACAGGATACCCGCATTCATACGCAGTTGTTAAGGTCATTTACCAGTTCATCTACTCATTCTATTTTTTACGCATTTCCTACCTTGTTTCAGGGCCATCTCTGACGAAAACTTGTGTCATAAAACTTTTCAATCATGACACAAAGAACCTTATACAGCTTCATCTTCACAATGATATTTTCATTGGCTTCTTATGCAGCTTTAGCCAGTGGTAATACAGCTAAAACTGAGACTGAACAAACCAGTAAAGATGGTAAAGCAACTGCAGCATCTGATCATTCTGATTCCGGAAAGAAACTGCCGGCGTCTGCTGCTGACTCTCATTCTAAAGTGCCACACGGTAAGGCACAAGCCCCTCACATGGAGGAACTTCCTCATATTCACAGGTTTCATAAAGAAAGGGTGAAAAAAATTAAGAAGCACCATAGTAAATTATGGTTCCTGAGTCAGGCACTGATAGTGTTGTGTCACCTTTCAATACTTGTAATAGGTTTCTTGCATGCAACTCACTAACTGGTTTGGTTGGTCGCCGGTAGTTCTACCGGCGAACTATCAAGAACCCGTCGAATTGCTGTAAGGAGATTTCCTGTACTTCAATATCGGTCACCCTGGCTTTTGCCGGTCCTTGTCTGCACCAGGCCACCAATTTATCTAACTGTTTTTTTGTTCCAGTAGCCAAAATATAAACGCTGCTATCCGTCAGATTTCTGACCTCACCGGTTATTCCAAGACTAATTGCCATTTCTTTGGTGCTTTGCCGGTAATAAACACCCTGCACTTTACCCGAAACGGTGATGGAGAAGGTGAGCATAGCATTTAAAATTCAATCAGGCCGATGATTTTTTCTAGGTAATGCTGGTCAGTTGTATCAAACTGGTCGTATTCATTGCTGTCCACATCCAACACTGCCACCACTTCGTTGTTGCGGATAACGGGGACAACGATTTCCGACTTTGACAAACTGCTGCAGGCAATGTGACCAGGGAACTTTTCTACATCAGGTACAATCAACGTTTTGGCTTGTGCCCAACTGCTGCCACAAACACCCCTACCTTTTTTTATTCTTGTGCAGGCTACAGGTCCTTGAAAGGGAGCCAGTACTAACTCATCCTTTTTCACAACATAGAAGCCTACCCATAACCAGCCGAATTGCTCCTTTAAGGCCGCCACAACATTTGCCATATTAGCAATAAGATCAGCTTCACCTTCCAGTACACCTTTAATTTGCGGAATTAATGATTGGTATTGTTCGGCTTTATTCCCGGTGATGATTTCTAAGTCTTCTGCCATAGAAATTTTTAGTTTAATTCAGTTTTTAGTTCGATTGCATAATTCTTTACTTCATTATACAATGTATCTCTCTCAATAGGAATTCGCTTAGCTTGTTTAATTAATGTAACAAGTTCTTCAGTTGTCATCGAAGGGTTTTGCTCTTCTGAACCGGCCATGCTGTAAATTTTGGTGGTGTCATCAATCGTTCCGTCAATATCATCAACTCCAAAGGAAAGGGAGAGTTGTGCATTCTGCCGGCCCAGCATCGGCCAGTAGGCTTTTATGTGGGGAAAGTTGTCTAAATAAATTCTTGCAATAGCATAAGTCTTCATGTCTTCCACCACACTGCTCTCTGGTACATAGCTCATATCATTATCCTTATTGCGGAATTTGAGCGGAATAAAAGTATTGAAGCCGCCGGTTTTATCCTGTAGTTCTCTTAACCTTTTCATGTGGTCAATCCGATTTGAAAATGTTTCAACATGGCCAAACAGCATCGTGGCATTTGAATGCAAACCAAGTTTATGTGCCGTTTCATGAATCAGCAACCAGCCTTTTGCATTTACTTTATCAGCACAAATTTTTTCTCTTAATTCTTCGTCAAAGATTTCTGCACCACCACCTGGAATACTGTTCAACCCCGCTTCTATTAAAAGTTTCAATCCTTCCTCCACCGTCACTTTTGCTTTGCGGAACATATAATCATATTCTACTGCTGTAAAAGCTTTGATATGTAAATCAGGGCGATGTGTTTTTATTGCCTTCAATAAATCAGCAAAGAATTGTAAATCCATTTTAGGATGCACACCGCCAACTATGTGTACTTCGGTAACAGGCTTGCCGTCATATTTTTTTACGATATGCAGCATCTGGTCAATACTCAGCTCCCAGCCTTCGTCTCTTTTTGCATATAGTTTGCTGTACGAACAGAAATTGCAACTGAACACACATACATTCGTCGGCTCAATATGAAAATTGCGATTGAAGTAGACTTTATCGCCGTTCTTTCTTATCCGCACTTCATTGGCAAGGCTTCCCACAAAACCGAGGCTGGCTTTTTCAAAAAGCAATAATGCTTCTTCATCGGTGATGCGTTGCCCGGCGTTTACTTTGCAGGCTATTTGTTGCAGGTCAGCGGATATATCGGTTGTAGCTATCATAGTTTGATTATCTGGAGCAAAGTTACGAAGCAATGCAGGATTTATTTGCCGCGAAGGCACAAAGGCTCAAGGAATTGCTTATAAGCTTGTGTCTTTGTGCCTTCGTGGCAAAGTATTTCAAATCCCTAAAATCCTTATCTTCCCTTTTGATTGTTTCTCATAACCCAAAAAATGCATCATGAATATAAAACTCCGATTAACCGGCTTAAGCTTTTTACAATTCTTTGTTTGGGGTATCTGGCTTATTTCGCTGGGTGGATATATGTTTTCCAACTTCAATAATCCTCTTGACCCTGCTTTAGGTTCTAAAGTCGGCAATACCTACGGAACTATGGGATGGGCTTCGTTGTTTATGCCCGCCCTAATGGGTATCCTGGCAGATAAATATATAAGGGCTGAAATTGTTTTAGGGATTTGTCATATAATAGGAGGAGTCGGATTGTATTATGCCAGTACAGTAAGCAATGCAGGCGATATGTATTGGGCTATTTTTTTTGTTAGCTGTTTTTATATGCCTACTATAGGATTAAGCAATTCTGTTTCGTATAGTTTGTTAAGTAAAAATAATTTTGATGTTCAAAAATCATTTGCACCCATTCGTGTATGGGGAACAGTTGGTTTTATTGTAGCAGAGTGGGCGGTAGATTTGCTTGGCTGGACGCAGAATAACAACCAGTTTTATTTTGCGGCTGTGGCTGCTGTCTTCACCGGTTTATATTGCTTTACCTTGCCCCGTATTGAAATTAGTAAATCGGTCGAGAAGAAATCTTTCGTCACCCGTTTTGGGTTAGATGCTTTTCAATTGTTTAAAAGTCCGATGATGGCCAAGTTCTTTTTGTTTGCCATGTTATTG
>JANNCC010000182.1:0-2983 GCA_031386125.1 Chitinophagaceae bacterium | reverse complement strand
GTACGACCGATACGGTGTACATAGGTCTCGGGTATATTCGGCATATCAAAGTTGATAACATGGGTCAGTTCGTCAATATCAATTCCTCTTGCGGCAATATCTGTTGCCACTAACACACGGAGTGTACCATTTTTAAAATCAGATAATGCACCTTGCCGGGCATTTTGTGATTTATTACCATGTATAGCAGCAGCTCTTATGTTGAAGCGTTGCAGAATCTTTACCACTTTATCTGCACCATGTTTGGTACGGGTAAAGACTAATGCAGTAACAATCGCTTTATCCTGCAACAGGTGCAGCAGCAATTCCGGCTTCTCCATTTTACCAACATGATACAGGCTCTGTTCTATTTTATCCACCGTAGAAGATGGAGGTGTTACTTCCACTTTCGAAGGATTGGTTAATAATACATTTGCCAGTTTTTGAATTTCTGGTGGCATGGTGGCCGAAAAGAAAAGTGTTTGTCTTTTTGGCGGCAGCTTGGCGATTATCTTTTTTACATCATGGATAAAGCCCATGTCGAGCATACGGTCTGCTTCATCGAGTACAAATATTTGTAGTTTGTCTAAGCGGACATAACCCTGCGTCATTAAATCTAATAAGCGGCCTGGTGTTGCTACCAGCACATCAACACCTCTTCTTAGTGCATTTGTCTGGTGCAGTTGTGATACACCGCCAAAAATAACGGTGTGGCGGATGCCGGTAAATTTTCCGTAGGCAGCAAAGCTTTCATCTATCTGTATCGCCAGTTCTCTTGTTGGCGTTAATATTAATACTTTGATGCCGGGTGCCATTGGTTTTTGTTCATGCAGAATCTGCAGGATAGGAATGGCGAAAGCGGCCGTTTTGCCGGTGCCTGTTTGGGCACAGCCCAGCAGGTCTTTACGTTGCAGCACCAGCGGAATGGCCTGTTGCTGAATGGGTGTTGGAATAGTGTATCCTTCTGCGGCTACGGCCTTAAGGATAGGTTCAATAATTTCTAATTGTTTAAAAGCCATGATAGGTTTTATATGTTTAATTCGCAGCATTACTGCGGATGGAGCTGGCAAAGACGTTGTAGTTTCTGAATCAGCGAAAGTTTGTTCTGTGTACCACCGGCGTTACAACCTGCCGTGTCAGCTACGTGGAGTAGAAGGCAAAGATAGGGTTTTATTTTTTATTGTGCGGCTCTATTTGCTGTAAGGGTGATAAGCAACTGATCGAAGGTGAAAAGTTTTTTGACAGCAGGATTCCTTTTGAAGATATTTTGCCCATCTAATAACATCTTCATTAGTTGTTCCTGAATGGCATTGTTGGCAAGAATTTTTTCTTCGGTGTCAACTTGGCTGAGTTGTGATGAAGAGTAGTATCGGTTTAGCAATGATGTATATTCTGTTGTGGCGGTATTGAATGTGGCAGGAAATGCCGGTGGCATATTATTGTTTGCCAGCAGTTGGGTGAGATGGTTTGATATAAAGCTGTTGGCATCGTTTAAGAGTTGTGTGCAATGACTCCAGTATTTGCGGGATGCCTTGCGATAATGCTGGTATCCTGCTGCATTGTATTTAATCAGTTGCTGGTCTTCGGGGTATGCTTTCTTAATATATTTTTTTAACTGCTGCCAGCAGCGCAGGCATTGATTGGCCTGCCCGATTAACTGTGCATGCAGCGTTTGTGTTGTTTCTTCCCTGTTGGATATAAGTTGTGCAGCGTCTATTTCTGTTATTGCGGCAGCAATATATGCAGTAGTATAATAGGGACTGAATTCATTGAATGCACTGAGATATTTATTACAGGAGTGCCAAGCCAGCCGGGCAATGGTATATAGGTTTTGCTGCGAGCAGTTATAGTTATGTGATGCCATGAGATAAGGTTTTTACAAAGTGGTGAGAATATGCCGGTTTGTTGAGTAGTCAAATTTATGTTGTTTAGAACGTAGTTGACATAGGCGGAGGCTTCATTTATTTTGTTTCTTCTGTGGCATACATGAGTAAATGTTGCATACACTTGGCCGAAAGGCCGGGATACGTTGTTTAGCGTTTGATTGACACGGCGAAATGCTGGTTTTGCAAGAGGAGATTCTTGCTATACATTGTTTAGAGCATGGCTGACATGGTGCTGTAGCTATTTTTGCATTGGCGAATGTGAGGGATATATTGTTTAGAGCTTGATTGACATCGTGGAAATGACGGTAAGTGGTTGGAAATATGTGGATTAAGCGTTGAGAGGAGGTTTTTCTTTCTTTACCTTTTGGCATTGCCACAAAAAAGTTTAGCCAAACATGATGGCTTTACGAATTGAGTTTGGACAGGCCGCTCATTTTGCCGGGGGTCAATGCTCAATGACTGCGATTATTTGTAAAGTGTTTAATGGTTTTGTAGTGGAAGGTTTTAGTGCATTCAGTTGGTGGAGAAAAACACCAATTGAGGTGTGATGCTCTTTAAAGAATACCGACAGCAGAAGGTTCTGTTCGCTCCTCAATATATCGCCAAAGGCGAAAAATAAGAGTGTGAAACTATAAGTTTCGCAGAGCGGAGGTTATACAAAATATCCTAAGAGTAGCGCATTTCGGCAGAATTTATATCGGAATTGCGCTACTTTGTGAAACAGAAATAGCGGATAATAACATGTTAGCTGCAACTCTATTAGCACCCTGCAAACTTGAAACTTTTGTGCCTTGAACGAACAGTTTTTTAATACATGGACAACAACCGACACCGCTTTGAACAGACAGCCACCGCTTCGTGTTTTAATTTTTTTTTCCACCGCACAAAAAAATAAATTGAATTTCTATGCCAACGCACAAAACACACTTTCATTTTTTTGCCACCCACGAACCCAACGCAGAAAAAAAATGAAAGAGTGTTTTCTTCAACGCTTTAAGAAATTCACAGTTCAGAATCATATTTTTGCCGATATTTAAAAACTTATTTTGCGAATAAATTTCAAAACCAATAATCATGGCTATACACAGTAAGAAAGCTAAAGAAATTGATGTTTACAT
>JANNCC010000363.1:0-3664 GCA_031386125.1 Chitinophagaceae bacterium | reverse complement strand
GCTATGCCTGCACACAACACCACCAACGGCGTGCTGTTTTCTTTGGGAAGACCAACAACGGGGAGAAAACTAACCATATCGATTCAGCATTTTTTATTTTGGCCTGCCCCGCAGAATTGCGGGGAACACTACAGACGCCGGAGTCTAACTTTGATCATATATGGTATTTACCATTATAGGCATATCTTTGTTTACCTTTATTCTGGCTGTACAGTTACTGCTTCTGATAGAATAATATAAAAGAACGGGAAGAAATAATGTGCAGCTAAATTAATAATTTACTAACCTTAAATTTAATTCTATGCCGAAAAAGACAGCTGAACCCAGGAAGAATAAGCCTACTAAAAAGAAAAGCTCAGCACAGAAGAAAGCGAATCCAAAGAAAAAACTACGGTAACGTCAAAACAGAGAGAGCCCGGTGCACAGCGTCGGGCTTCTTCTTACTCCGTTGTTGGTGTTTTTAAACTGTAGATATTTTTAAAATTGAGAGGAGGTTTTAATGCATGTGGTTGATGGAAGAAAACACCAACCACGGCGTGATAAGGGTACCCATCTACTGCAAGCCGTAAAAGGAAAAATTAAAATAAGGATTCCCTATTGTACTGTTGCTTATGGTAGAGAGCTTATCGAACTATGCACGGCTGCCATTCCTGCACACAACACCAGCAACGGTTTGCTGCTTTCTTTGGGAAAACCAACAGCGGCGAAAATATTGTCGAAGTATCACCAACCATTTATTTGTAGTGAACTTCGAATACTAAAGGGGAGTCTAATAATTTATGTGGTTGGTGGAAGAACACCAATCCAACAATGGCGTGTTATTTTTTTCGGAGTACCTGTTGGGGCGGAACACCTGCCGAGACGGGAAAAAAGCGAATAACTGTCATAGCGAAGCGATACTATTTGTTATAAGGTAAATAGTTTTCCCATTGCCAGGGGGTGAATGTATCACCAATTGTTATTTCCAGCAGTTCTTTAAAAATACTTTCACCATTATCGCTGTTCGTCATTATCAGTACTCCAATTTTTTTATCAGGAAAGAAAATAAAATAATGCTGAAATCCATCACCATGACCTTCTTTAAATACTCCTTTTCCATATTTTGATTCCAACAGTCCACAACCTAATCCATAGCCGAGCCTTATAGTATTAAATGCATCAGTATCAATTTTTCTTTCAGGGCCAAATTGCTGTTTACTTTTAATTCTTATTTGTTGCTTTGTTATTTCTTTGAACGTAGAATCTTTTATCAAAGAATGATTCATAAAAGCTACCAGGAATTTTGAATAATCTTCCGGGGTTGTTTCCATGCTACCTGCCGCACCTGCTTCATCTTCTTTATCTTTTTCCAGTACTTCCCCATTGGCGGTATGCCCGTTGCAAAATTTATTTTCAAATCTTTTTTGCCAGGCATAACTTGTCATGTTCATGCCAAGCGGATCGAATAATTTTTCCCGGGCAATATCTTCTAACCCCCTGCCGGTTATTTGTTCAATTACAAATTGCAGCAATTGCAATCCTTCACCGGAGTAACTGTATTTTGTTCCGGGATCAGATTGTATAAACAGTTTTCCATTTTCGTCAAGTCCTTTATCGGTAAGGAATCGCCAGTTTGGAAACCCGGTTGTATGCGACAAGCACATACGGGCTGTTATTAATTTATATCTTTCATCGCCTTTTAGATCGGTAAACCCTCTCCAGCTTTTTTCAAATTTTATTTCAGTCAGCGGTTGCTTCAGGTAATTTTGAACCGGTGTATCAAGATTAATAACACCCTCTTCCACTAATTGCATTACGATATGAGCAAATATCATTTTACTTAATGAAGCACCATAAAAAACGGTATTGGTTGCAAGTGGATCTTTCAGGGTTGCATTTTTTGTTCCGAAAGTTTTTTGATAAACCACTTCAGTATTATTAAATATTGAAACTGCAAGCCCGGTTACTTTTGCAGATTTTGCCAGAGCATCTATTTTTTTTGTCAGGCTGACTGAATCTATGGAAGAGCCATCAATTCTTTTAATAATTGATTCATTGCTACAGCTTGTAATGATGATAGTGAATATAAAGAGCAGGGAATAAATCCGCATAACATGTAATTTTTGAAACCCGAATGTAGGCAGAATATCCGGTGGTGAGTGTTAAGGAGTTAAATAACAGGCCGTTGTTGATGGCCTGATGAATGCTTTGAAATAAGGGCAGCCAACTACCTCAATCCGTAAATGGAAAAATTAAACGAAGGGTTTCCTATAGTTCTGTTGCTGGTGGTAAAGAGCTTGTCGAACTATGCACGGCTGCTCTGCCTGCACACATCACATAGCAACGGTTTGTAGCTTTCTTAGGAACACCAACAGCGGCGAGAAAGCTATAATCTTCAGCGAGGATATTTTTCCAAAGCAATTTTAAGCTTTACAGTTCGTTCTTCCTTCCAACGAACGTTAACCATCTAATATACTGCTATGCGACATTCTGTACTACACAGCTATTTTTTTATATGCTTTTTTTGCTGCGGTTTACAATTAATTTCTTTCGATGTTCAGGGGCAACAAGTTCAGCAAGCACCGGGCAAGGAACTATCTGTTGGCATCAAAGTGGCAAAAGGAAAGATACAATATGGGCAAAATAAACTCTTCGTTACTGATCCGGGTTCTATCGGTATGTATGCAGGTGCAAGGTATGATGTACCTGTAAAATTCAATCCCGATCTATATCTTAGTATCGCCATCCAGTCCGGCTTTTTTGTTTACAAAGCAAATGTGTTCGATACTATGTATACAGATCCGGGTACAGGGAATTTGATCCACCAAAATTCCCGCACACCTAATTACATTCCGGTATCTCTTGGCGTTTATAATACGAAAACCTTTTCGGTGGGAGGGGAATTTTTTTTCTGGAAAGGCCTTAATTGCATTGACCTATGGGGTGTTAAGTTTCTTTCGCTTGGCTATAACGGAAAACAATTTCGGGCGGCTATTGCAGGAGAATGGTATGAGCAACTAATCGATAGAAATCAAGATAAGGGTTGGGTGATCTCGGTTGATTTTTTTCTGAAGTTAATCAGAGGCAGATAGTATAGTAGTACAAAGAAATATTTACTCGGTTATTCTTAGATTATCCGCAGAAACTGCTGAATAATAAATAAACAATTAAATGGTTGTCATGAGGTTTGCAACTCATAGCTGAAAGCATATTGCTAACCTCGTTGAGGCTGATGGTTAGTCGCAGTATTTATCCCTTACCAACGGTAGGGATTAGCTATAACTATTCGACCTTTTTTATTTTTTTGGAACACTACGGGCAAAGAGGGGAAGTGGACACTCTGAAAGAAAGTAGAAATCCTACTTTCCACCATTTTTTACCTTTGT
Source organism: Chitinophagaceae bacterium (assembly GCA_031386125.1). Lineage (GTDB taxonomy): Bacteria > Bacteroidota > Bacteroidia > Chitinophagales > Chitinophagaceae > JJ008. The sequence goes on along the minus strand of JANNCC010000363.1, from coordinate 299 downwards.
TGGTCTTGCCAACCATTGAGCGGCCGTTGTTGTGTGTTGTGTGATGGCTTTTGTGCGATAGCAGAACACCAACAAAATGAATTGAGGACACTCAACTGTTGCGATATAGGTGAAACGAATTAGTATAAGGGTTTCCTATAGTTCTGTTGCTGGTGGTAGAGAGCTTGTCGAACTATACACGGCTTCTATGCCTGTACACAACACCAGCAACGGCGTGATGCTTTCTTTGAGAACACCAACAGCGGCGAAAGGAAACTCCCTTTTCGTATTTGCTTTGGAACCATGGGCCAGGTAGAAAA
>JANNCC010000293.1:0-4368 GCA_031386125.1 Chitinophagaceae bacterium | reverse complement strand
TCCTGATCCTATTGGCTTCAACTGTGTTTCGGCTAATTGTACAAGTTCAGGAAGCGGCAAATCATATCCTGATAATATCATTTGGGAATGGTCTATAATTTCCGGAGGAGGACAGTTTATCCTTGACAAAAATGGCCAGTATGTTATTTATCAGGCACCACTGGAAATGCCTAAAGGAAAAAATGTAATTGAAGTAAAAATAAAATTGAAGGTGATGAATCCCGGCGGCGAACGAAAAGACCCTGATAAAAATTCCGAAATCTTTACGTTGAAAATTTACCAACCTGGAGTAAAACTCAGTCACCCGGAAATAACCTGGTTACCTGAAGAAGATAACAGTCTGGAACTGACATCAACATTAATGTACAAAGACGGCGATTGGAAACCCGCCTTGGCTCACATGTGCCGTATCCATTATTTTGAATTAATGCATGTGTCAGCAGAGAAGGGGGTTTGTTTGAATACACCCATACCCAAAGAAGCAGATCAATGCAGGGATTTACAATTGAAAAATGAAAACGGACATGAGGCCTGGGATGATGCAAAGGCCAGCGGCACCAAATGCGACATGAAGGAACTTTATCAGCAGGCAAGAACACAACGACCGGAAAAAGAATACAGTATCACTGTTCATTCAAGAGATTTTGGTGCGTATGGTTTTCTTCGAAGTTTTGCCAACGTAAATAAAAAGATCAGCCTGGAAGGGAAACCTGTTTATATCTCCATACCAGTAAAGAAAACAGATGTTGCACATCCGCTGGGGCGACTAAAGACAACGGAGTATGCAGATAACAGGGTCACCCTTCCGCATGATATTGATGAGAACCGTATTGTAGATGGTGGCTGGACAGCTACAGCAGGAGTGCTGGTTCCCGACCCTGCCAATAATAATGAGGATGAAGATGATACACCTGTTGGTGATGGGTTTAAAGGGGATGGTATTTCAACGTATGAAGAATACAGAGGTTTTAAAGTACTGGATGGAGACGCCATTGCTCATGTTCGCACCAATCATTTGAAAAAAGATATTTTTATCAGGAACGAAAATGACCTTGATCTCAGTACCTACAAAAAAGTAAGCGGCCTGCAGGTTCAGGTGATAAATGAGAAACAATATATAGATGATAAGACAAGGGTAGTAAATCCCAATTTTAACCCAACCACACATATTGTAAACCAGATGGGGCTGCGCCTGGTTGACAGGCACCGAAGTGGAAATTTATTAGGCATAGCACAGTCAGCAACCGGTCAACCAGCTATTCCTAACCAGGAGATTGAGATAAAAATATTTGGGTTAAAGATCGCCGAATCATGTGAAGCAAGGAAGATAGGAAATAAGCTTGCTGAAAAAATTGCAGCAGTGGTTGCTCATGAGCTATTGCATGGTAATAATGTATGCCATCATGGCGAACAGGATGCGTCTATCGAAAATTCATTTAACCTGGAACATGGTTTGCGAAGCGGCAATGTTAGTTGTGTGATGCGATACGATAATGTTGGCAGTGTTGTTCCGGGATTTGATCCTGAGGCAATCGGCGCAGACTTGTGCAGCAGTCCCGCAGGTACTGGATACAATGCTAATGGAAAAGTTTTCAAAGATGCTGCAGCCAAACGGGGCAATTGTAAAGCTCAGATCAGGATTTCCGGGAAAGGAAATCCACCAAAAAGTTGTGGTAACCGGTAACATAAATAATTATGTAATGAAAAGGACATTATTATACAATCTTTTAGTTAGCCTCCTGTTGTCAACGGGTATTTCCTTGCAGGCACAAAAGGTTAATACTATTCTGAAAATTAATGAATACGATCAGGCGACTGCATTTCAGGATGAAAGTATTTTACTTGATATTGCCGTCTTTAATAGAAAGGCAAAGGCTGACAGACTGTGGAATATAATCGGCGAAGAAAGAATGGATGAACTTAACGAACTTCTGAAGCAGGGAAAAATAAAACAGGAGGAGTATGACAGAGAGAAAACCAGTATTGAAAAGAGCAGGCGAACCCTGACAGCAACAGAACTTGGCTCGCCAACTTCGTCTTGGACGACAGCAATAAACTGGAAAGTAATCAATACTGCTAACAGGAATTATATTCAACTACCTGTTACATTAATGAAGAGGCCTTCAACGGACGGGACGGCTGTATTGGATGCTAATGGGTATTACATTGCCTGCTACGGTATTTCTCCTGCTGATTTAAAATCAGTGCCACCCGGAACTTATGCCATTGAATGTATCATTAATAACATTCCATCCAATACGGTGCTGCTGATAGTAAGGGGTGGGATGATGAGTGAAGCAATGGCGGGAAGTGAGCCTGTATTATTGCGGTTGGGCCAATATTACTGGCATGCGGGAAGCGGAGATAAAGTAGTGGAGTATGCAGGTAAGATACTTGCAAAGAATCCTTCTTCATTAGACGGGTTATCATTAAAAGGTGATGGAGAAGTCTTGCAAAAATCATACTTGCCTGCATTGGAATCGTATAATAAAGCTGTGAAGGAATACTACAAACAAAACGGTGTTACCAGTGAACCGCCAGAGTATCTTATTGCAATGATTGATTTTATTAAAAAAGAAATGGGGCAGTAGCTATTGTCTCAATTGCCAGTTTGCCAGCACTATACCGGTAAAAACTATTATCATACTGGTGGCATGAACCCAGGTAAAATCTTCGTGTAGAAAAATGGCAGCCTCCATGCTGCTGAATACAGGTATCAGGTTGCCAAATAGGGCAGTGCGGCCTGCTCCGAGTTTACCTATCGCAATATTCCAGATAAGAAAGCAGATAACAGATGCACCCAATCCAAGATAGAGTATGGAAAGAATGAGATTCCCATTCCATTCAACGGCGGGAGATTGATTTATTTCCCAGATAAAGAAAGGAAGCACCATTAACATTCCAAAGCTAAAGATGACAAAGAGAAAACTGACTGGTGAAATGCCCACCGGTTTCTTTTTCACCATTGTATTATATATGGCAAAACAAAAGGCGGCCAACAGCACCCAAAGGTCGCCTTCACTGAATTCCAGGCGAACAAGATTTTGAAAATTTCCTTTTGACAAAAGAAACAGCACCCCGGTGATGCAAAGTATCATTCCGGCAAGATTCATCCAACCTATTTTTTCTTTCAAAAAAATGCGGGCAAACAGGACAGACATAATAGGGGAGGAAGTAGTGCCGATCAATGCCAGGTTAATTGCAGATGTGTAATGTGCACCGATGTAAACAAATGTATTGAACAGGGTAATGCCAGTTAATGAAATCCAGAACAGGTAATGCCATGATTGTTTTACTACTTTCCATTCAGCTTTGAATTTTTTAAAAGCAAACGGGAAAATAATAATGGCGGCTACAAGCCAGCGATAGAAGTTAAGACTGATAGGTAGGATTTCTTTATTGACTGCCCGGGCAACAATAAAATTCCCTGACCAGATAAAAGTAGCCAGCACAGCAAGCCCAATACCAGTGTAAATATTTTTTTGGGCGGACTGGGTCATTTAAAATTTAATGATGGGCAAAATCCATTTCAAACTTGCCTTTGATGCGTTCTATTGGTGGATTGAAGTAGCCGTATTTTAAATCGGGAAACTCTTCCCGGATTAACTGTTGCAATTGATTTACACCAAGACATTCACCTGTATCAGTCACACCAATTTTTCCCAGATACCAATCAGGATCAATATTGAAATTGCGCCACTGGATCATTTTCAACCCGGTTTCTTTTATTAGTTGTCGCAATGCTTCGTATTCGGCAACCGAATCCGTCATGCCGGGAAAAACGAAATAGTTGATGGATGTCCAGCCACCAAAACTGTTTACCACTTTCAGGCTTTCAACAATATCTTCAAATTGGTAATTATTGGGACGATAATACGGCGTATAAATTTCTTTTCTCGCAGAGTTAGTACTTACACGAATAGAATCTAATCCGGCTTCGCATAAAGCCCTCACCGCATCAGGTTTAGAACCATTTGTATTGATATTGATACTACCCTTGGAAGTATGTTTTCTTATTTCAACTATTGCTTCCCGTATCGTTTCCCACATCAGCAAAGGTTCACCTTCACAACCCTGTCCAAAACTAATGATGGGAAAGGGAGCCGATTCTAAATGAGGAACCGTAAACTCTACAATTTCTTCTGCAGTTGGTTTGAATGTTAAGCGATCTTGTGTGGAAACAATCGGTTCTTCATCTGGTTGCAGAGAAATGCAGCCAACACAGTTTGCATTACAGGCAGGTGAAACTGGAACCGGGCATTCCCATCTTCCTAACGAAAAGTTTCTTGCTGCAGGGCATTGATACGTCAATGCACAATTATTAGTAAGATGTGTTACTAATCTGTTATGCGGATAATGTTTTTGTAA
>JANNCC010000224.1:0-2139 GCA_031386125.1 Chitinophagaceae bacterium | reverse complement strand
TATAGAAACTCCAGTTATTTTTATAATGGTGTATCCGGATCTTTAATATGGACAGATGCATTTAAACTAAAATCTAATTGGTTGGATTATGGAAAGCTAAGAGCTGGCTATGCCAAAGTAGGAAATGATGCTGACCCGCACAACGGCGAAGATCTTTTTGGGATAAGTAATACAAGTTTCTTAGGGCAGCCTTATGCAAGTCGTAGCGGACAAACTGTTGATCCAAACCTAACGCCTGAGTTTACGAAAGAGTTGGAATTGGGTACAGATCTTACATTGTTTAAAAGAAGATTAAATTTTGAATTTACCTGGTATGATAAAAGATCAACTAACCTGATTTATCCGATTGATGTACCCATAACAACCGGGTATAACAGGTTTTTTACTAATATAGGAGAAATAAGTAATAAGGGAATTGAAGCAGGAGTTACAATCAGACCCATTATGAAAGAAGACTTCACCTGGGAAATTCATGGCATATTCACTAAGAACAAAAATATTGTAGAAAGGTTGGTTCCCGGGCTGGTAAGAGCTAACCTTGGTTCTCTTAGCTGGATAGAAGCCGGGCAGCCTTATGGCTATTTAAGAGGTTCTGCAGCTCAAAGATCTTTTGATGGTCAATTGTTGATTGACGGTTCAACCGGTTGGCCAATTATTAGCCAGATACAACAATACGTGGGTAATCCTAGTCCGGACTGGAAATTAGGAGTTACCAATAGCTTTACTTTTAAAGGAATTTCTTTAAGTGCAGTTTGGGATATGACAAAAGGTGGCGATTTCTTTTCTGAGACTGTTACCTCTCTGCTTGGACGGGGTGTAACCAAAGACACTGAAGACAGAGAAAAAAACCGGGTTATTGCCGGAGTATATGCAGATCCGGCTAATGTATATATACCTTTATTTGTTGGTAATAAATTTATTCCAAATCAAACCAGGATTTCTACAAATGATTTATTTTTCTCTACATCATCTATAGCTGCAAGTTTTGCAATCAATGGTCTTACAGAGTTTAATGTTTTTGACGGTACCGTGTACAGACTTCGTGAATTGACTTTAGGATACGATCTTCCAAGAAATCTTGTAAGAAGATTAAAACTTACTGCAGTTGGTATTGGTTTAAGTGGACGTAATCTCTGGTACCTGGCACCAAATGTTCCTAAGTACACGAATTATGATCCTGAAACAAATTCCTTAGGCGCCGGTAACATTCAGGGTGTTGAACTTTCGGCTGCGCCTACTACAAGAAGATTTGGTTTCAACATTAATATTACTTTTTAATTAATAACAAATATTCCAGTTATGATACTAAATAAAAAACTTTTAATGTTATTCACTTCAGGGTTGTTACTGTTAAATACAGGTTGCAAAAAATCCCTGGATGTAAATAAAAATCTGAATAGCCCTACTGGCGTTCCGGTTTCTACATTACTTACTTTTTCAGAATTATCTCTTGGTAACAATATGGCTATGAGCTCCGGCTTATCATCCGGACTATCCGTATATATGCACCAGGCTTGCACAAGGGGTAATGCTGATGGGTATGGTATGAGGGCTGATAATGGTGCTATAACAGGTCCATGGGCCGGACTTTACCGTGTTGTTACAAATCTGGATGTAATAATAAGTCAGGGTACAACAGAAAAACGTTTTGTATATGTTGGCATTGCTAAAATATTAAAAGCTTATACTTTTAGCATCATGGTGGATGTATGGGGTGATATTCCTTACTCTGAATTCGACCAGTTTAAGAATGGAATAACACAACCAAAATTTGATGATGATGCTGCCATTTATCCGCAATTATTTACTATGATAGATGCAGGCATTGCAGATATAAATAATACTACACCTAATCCAACTGTTCCTTCTACAGACGATCTTATTTATAATGGAAGTAAGGCAAAATGGATAAAGGCTGCAAACACTATTAAGCTTAAATTATATACACAAATCAGGAGAGTACAAAACGTAACACCACAAGTAACAGCTTTATTAGCCTCACCGGCAACTACTATTGCTACAACCAGTGAAAGTTTTTTATTGCCTTATGGACCGTTAGCTACCAGTGATGACCGCAATCCAGGCTTTAGTGATTATACAGCATCACAAAGAGGACAAAATGTTAGCCCATGGATGTAT
>JANNCC010000196.1:0-4389 GCA_031386125.1 Chitinophagaceae bacterium | reverse complement strand
CGGAGCTATTGCAAGAGATTCATAGACAGATAATACAAAAGACAATGGTATTCTAACAGCCTATGAAGCAGTTGGTCTTAATCTCTCTGCTACTGATCTCGTAGTGTTATCAGCCTGCGAAACAGGGCTGGGTGAGGTGTTGAACGGGCAGGGAGTATATGGTTTGCAAAGAGCATTCCTTATTGCAGGTGCCAAATCTGTTATTATGAGTTTGTGGATGATAGATGATTTTGCTACACAAGAGCTCATGACTAATTTTTACAGGGAATGGCTGAAAAATCCGACAGCCGAAAATAAACAAAAAGCTTTCAAGACGGCACAGTTAAAATTGAAAGAAAAGTATGTTAACCCGTATTACTGGGGTGCTTTTGTAATAGTGGGCAACTAAGTTTAATAGATTTTCTTCTTCAGCACCCCGGCAGCTTTAGTATAACCACCTTCTGAACCATCCACAAAATGAATATGATGTTCATCCATACTGCGTACATAGCAGGACATGACAGATTCTTTGCTTACAAATAATCCATATTGGATAAGTCCCGTTTGTTCCAATTCATCCAATGCGGTTTCTAATTGTTCCCGTTGGTGGGCAGTACCTGAAATAACTGTATTAATCCTTCCGTCAATTACTAATGTATCGGACATGTCAACTAATTGCACCAGGTAGTTTTTTCCCAGTTTGGTTCTGAAATAAAGGGTGCCCAATAAGGTAGTGAACCAGGTTTTCATGAGGTAGAATAGTTTATAGCCCCGCAGTTTTACCCGCATCTCTGTTCCGATTTTTTTCAATGTTGCTTTTAATCTTAACCTGGAGGTACTGATTGGTGTTCTTTTTTCCGGCACACCATATATTTTATCTAATAAATCAATCACTTTTTTGAAAGCTTCTGTTTGTTTTATCCCATCCTGTGCTATGACCAGCAGACTTACTACTTCATCATAATTTTCCGGAGGTTTTATTTTGTCCCAGCGGCATTGCATACCGCTGAGGTCAAGTTCCTCATTCCCCATTGACGGCGGACTCAGCAGGTAATCTTCGCCTTTAATAATTTTTTCAGCATAGGAGAGACCACTACCAATAAGTACAGGGATAGAAAAAATAGTTGATGTTTTGAGTTTGCTGATACTGAGTGATTGGCCATTGGTGTAAATATCTTCGACGGGCACATGGCCAACCCTGAGCTTAATATTAAAATTCTGCTCTGTACTTTGCTGATGGAGTATCAGGGCTTTCGTCACGGTCTCCAAAATGGAAGGGGGAACGATAAAAGTGGCTCCATCGCCACCGAAGAAAAAAGGAACAGTAAGATTTTCCTTGTATGCAATATTCAACACCGCCACAATACTCCCTGTTGCTACCAGATTTACTGTTTCATGCAGGCCATCGGCCACTGCCGAGGTAGATTTTTCAACATCGGTTATCAGCACATGCCAGTTAGAGGGAACTTTAAAGAACAGGTGTTCCTCCATCAATAATTCGCTGAGAGAAATTTGATTTACTGGTAATCTTGTATAGAAAAGGTCAGTGGCACCTGCAGCCATAAGTCAAAAGGTATTTGACAGGGAAGTTAAGTTTTTCCTGACTTTTTGAGTAACACTACCGTATAATGACAGATTGGTTTAATGAGGTGCCAATCGCTTATATAGCCCCCAATCTAGTTATCTCTGTGCCATTAAAGATGCGGCAGAGATTAATGTCTTTGGACTTATTATATTCTTCAACGCTGGCGCCATTTACAATGCGCCACAGGTTTTTAGATTTTAATTCAGCATAATCCGCAGTTTTAATAAACATACCTGTTATCGCTTGTCTTGCTTTAAAACTAATGTTTACCGGGGCTTTGTCCAGGTGCTTTACCAGCACAAATTTTTCAATTTGCTCGTTTGTCATATCTATTTTTTTAATATACCATGTGCACTATTGATTTTTGTAAAAGGCACACAGATTATGAAATCACTGCAGTTTAACGAACAGGAAGCAAAAGAAGAAAGAGAAAATTACTGGCTGAACAACTTTAAACTGAATGCTTGCAAATATAGGCTTTTGCAGGGATAATGGTGGGGAATATCCTCAAAATGGCAGTTGATTTCAAACCTGTATATTAAAGCTCATCATCGTGGAAATAAACCGTCAACTGTTAAAATAAAAGCTGACCTTCGTACCTCTTTCTGCCTGTCCCGACTTTACATCTAAATCAAACTATGTACACTTCTACTTGGAAAAAATACCTGCCTGTTATCAGGTTATTATTAAAAAAATCAGCTACGGCTGAGCAAACGGTTTCATTGAACCGTACTGATTTTGAAAAAACAACAAAACTTCGTAAGCCAGCTTGTTCATTTGCTGTTGAAATAGCAAAAGGCCGTCTGAATTCTTTTAATAATCAATCGGTACCTGCGAGGGACTTGCTGGAAATTTTACAGGAAGATGAGGTGACTAAAAACCTGATTCGCCAGCACCAGTATGCCATTAGTCTCAACTCAGATTTTATGCTGAGTATCAAAAATATCACACCAGTAGAGCAGCTACAAGAAGAGGAAAAATAAAAGAGTCATTGCTGGCTCTTTTATTCAAAAAATCGTTGATTGTTATTACCACCTTTTGTTATCAGAACGGGGTGCCTTTTCTCTTGCTATTGTAACTGACATCGCCCGACCCTCAATTTCCTGATTGTTCAGAGACTTAATTGCAGCATTGCCTTCTTCATCAGACCCCATTTCTACAAACCCGAAGCCACGGCTGCGGCCTGTTTCCCTGTCGGTTATAACCTTGGCAGAAGAAACGGAACCAAAAGCTTCAAATAATTTCCTTAAATCATCTTCACCAGTGTGAAAGCTTAAATTCGAAACGTACATGTTCATAAAACAATAATTTAAAATAAAACAATAAGATACCTGTGATAAAAGACTGCTGACAAGGAGTAAAGAGGAGATTAACTATTACTGGATTGAAGAGTAAGAATTGATACTGATCCGGACTTGATGTTGAGAGAACTTTTAATCACTTAATGAAGGTAGTCTTTATAATATGTAAAGCAGGATATATCATTTGGTGCAAAAAGCAGAATACAATCCTGGCGGTTCTTTTGGTAGTTAAACAATTTGTCTGCGTTGCTACAGTACTGATAACCCTGTGATTTTCTTATAGTTGTTCATTGTTATCTAAATCGAAACTATACGATTTCTTTCCATGAAAAAATACGATAACATCAGCAACAAGCAATTTTAGTTTTTATTATACGTTTACAAACTGTCCAATCCTTTTAAAACCAATATCCGTCTGTATGAACCATCCATTCTACAACGACCAGGCATATATAGCCGAATCGTTTCATCTGGTTGATGACTTTACCGCACAAAATGCCCGGTTAGCTTTTTTTAAGGTTAACTCCTATAAACTTTCACTTATCAAGACTGCTTTTGCAAAAACCCGCAGAGAATTACAAGAAAGCATAAAAAGCAGTCTACTTAATTATACCAACCCCGCAATTATTTTGGCTGACCTTGGTTTCTTCCAGTCTGAATCAGATAATTAATTCCTACGTCTGTTCTATAGAGGTATAGTTTGCAAGTCTGACCGTCGGCAATATTTATAATGCGGGGTTTTTCATATATTTAATGAACCAAAATTCCGGTCTTGCGAATTTTTCAATTATTCCTTTCCTTCTTCCTGATTCTATGGGCAAATACCCTTACTGCCCAGAATTTATTTGAACTCACCTATCAATTCAAAAACGATACTACAAAAACAATATACAAGGGTTTATTAGTTAAAAATGCGGATGGTACCGGCTTTCTGCGGTTAAAGGGGATTAACAAAAAAACCAAAAAAAGAGGACTCTATGATTTTAATCTTTCACTGAATGAGTCCGGCACAAAAAAACCCAATGCTGGTGCTTTGAAAGCAACTGACTCTGCTACCGGCACTTACCTTTATTGCTGGTCAAAAAAATACACGATTAAAGAAGGTGCTGAGATACCTGGATTCAACTATTTGGGGTTTTGGTTTAAAGAGAATAAAAAGAAAGGCATAGTTGAACCAACTCTCACAACACCTTTTAACGTGGCGGGTGAATATGCAGGTGATAGCGAAGAACCGACTGTTTCAAAATACCCCACCGACGCTGACCCCACCGGAAACATGAAACAACGGTTTGAAGGAACAGCTATCCTCAGCTTCAAACAGCTAAACAATATCCTGTTTACTAAAACTTATCTCGGAGATTTTTTTACCACTAGTGAATTATTTTATGAAGGATCCTATACAAAAAAACAAATCCTGACGATAAGGAATAATATAAAGCCTGTTATTCACCTCATTTTAGTAATCAATTCAATAGAAGAAGATATTGCTAAGAATTGTATTGAAGACGGAAAGAAGGTTAGTGG
>JANNCC010000193.1:0-8026 GCA_031386125.1 Chitinophagaceae bacterium | reverse complement strand
CCACATGGCAGGTGAGTATAAATGCTGCATCACAACGGCCCGGTTTATCCATGATTCGCAATAGAAAGGCGCATCGCCCCACTGCCCCAGCACATGATTATAAAAATGCTGTGTTTGCTCCCTGTTTTCTTCCCACCAGCTTCGTATAGTACTCATATCATGGGTGGATGGTGTTATTACCGACATATATGGCGCATCACCAGGGTGGAAGAATTCTTTCTTTGGGTCTTTCGGCATCCGTTGTATTTCAAGGCTCAGAATGCCCAATTGATTCATTACATCCGGCACACAATGCGGCACCATGCCGAGGTCTTCGCCACACACCAGCATATTAGTAGCTGCTTTTAACTGCGGCAGTTTGTGCATAGCTTCTTTAAACCAGAAATCATCCTGGCGGCGATAAAAATAATTAACGTACAATGTTTTCAATTTCTCCTGCACATGCGGAATCAGGTGACGGTAAGAAGCTGTTTTCTCCATGGATATCCGGAAATGAAATTCTTCTCCCTGTGAGTTTTCTTCTTCGAAGAATATGACGTTCGATATTAAATCAAACAAACCAAGTTTCAATTTCTCATTCTCTGTGGAATCTTCGATGGACTCAAAGTATTCTTCCACCTGTTTCTGTGTTTCATATTCCATCTCAAGATCATAGCCACCAAATTCATTAGCGATAAGGAATTTGTCTTTTACCTTTTGTATCAGTTCGTCAAAAACTTCACTCAATACTTCATCGGTAATGAATGGGCGGCAATACCGCTGATAATCGAACCAGATTCCGTTCTCGCCAAACTCGTTGATATGAACCGGAAGACAGGGAACAAACCTTCCCATAATTCCCTGCACGGCGTTGGCAGGAATGCTCCAGATTCGAAAAAAACCAAGTATATGGTCAATGCGAAAGGCATCAAAGTAGTTGCTCATCTGCTCAAAGCGTTGCTTCCACCAGGCAAAACCACCTTCCTGCATTTTCTTCCAGTTGTAGGTCGGAAAGCCCCAGTTTTGTCCCACAGCGGTAAAATCATCCGGCGGTGCCCCGGCTTGCCAGTTCATATTATACATTTCAGGAGCCACCCAGGCATCGCAACTGTTCGGGGAGATACCAATCGGGATATCACCTTTCAGCACTATTCTTTTTTTATGGGCATAGTCAACCGCCTCTTTCAATTGCAGGTGCAGATGATACTGGTTGAAATAATAAAAACTGATTTCTTTACAGGCAGAAGATTTGGAAGAACAAAGTTTATCAATCTCTGTTTTATTATAAATGCCATTTGTTTTCCAATCTTCAAAGATGGGAGTACCGTACTTGTCCCTGAAATAGCAAAAGGCTCCAAATGATTCTAACCAATGTTTATTATGTTTAAAAAATTGCTTGTAATCGTCTGATTTTAAACAATCAGTTCCCATTACCTCATAAAGTTTTCTCAATACAGAGAACTTGAGCTTCATCACTTCTTCATAGTCAACTTCGGCCAGTTCATTCAGTTTTTTTTGCTTTTCTTTCAACAAGCTAAGCTCACCAGCAAACTCTTTGCCAGCCACTTTTGCCAGGTTAATATATAATGGATGCAAGGCAAAAGCTGAAATGGCCGAATAGGGATAAGAATCCATCCAGGTAAAAGTGGCCATTGTGTTGTTGATGGGAAGCAATTGTATCAGTTTCAACCCGGTATTTTTTGCCCAATCCACTAATAGTTTAATGTCGGCAAACTCTCCTACCCCAAAACTGTTTTTGCTCCGTAAGCTGAAAACCGGGATAGCCACACCAGCACCTTTCCAACTGTTGTTGGTAAGATGTACAAACCCGTCATGCAGAATAGTTATTTTTTTCTTGTCGGTTTCGCCGTAGAGCAGCCGGTTATTGCCTTCTTCATATCTGATAAAAATTTTTTCTTTAGTATTATACACGCCGTATTTATAGGCCACGGGAAAATCACTGTCTGACAAATCTAATTTAGCCGTCCACCAATCATCATCACGGCTTAGCAGCACCGGCTTTATTTCTGACCAATCTTCCAGCCTTTCGCTGTTGCCAGTAAGGCAAATAACCTCCTGCTTGTTTAGCAGCGGTGCTTTTACTTTAAATACATGGGTAAAATCTTTATCGGGGTCAGGCCTTCCTTTTGTATGGCTCGGTTTCAGTAATACTTTATTAAAAGCATCTGAATAGAAAGTGTTTTCATATTCTCCGGCATGGTTCCAGGTGTCCAGCAATTGTATTTCCTGTAAGTCCTTCCGGCTGGTTTCTATCTGGCGGTCATTGCCCCATTCGTTGAGGAATTCACCGTCCTCATTCTTCAAAATATATTTGTAGGAGATACTTTTTTGCAGCTCTTTCTTTTTTATTTCGATGGTGCCAGACCAAAACTCTTCGTTCAGATAGTTAAGCGGCAAAGCTTTGGCCGGGTCATTATTTCCCAGCTCATCTGTATCGCCTGTAACCCATAAACTCTGGCCAAACCGGGTATGAAAACGGAGGTAAAACTGAAACTTCATTGCAATCGTTATTCTATGGTTAAGGTCTGTTTGTTGTGTTTTTGGAACACAATGTGTACGAAAGTAGAAAAAAGCAAGCAAGGTTTGTATTTTTATTTGCAAGAACTTTGAAAATAAATGTCACAAACGTATGAGTATTAATTATAAGCAATGGCAAAAGCTGTTTTTGTTTTGCCTCGGCCTGTTTGCCGGAACCGCCTTTTGTATGAAATGGATGGAAAGTGATTTTTGGCAAGGTGGCCAAAAGTTCACCATTATCGGACTGGAAATAAGTGATTCTAAGGAGAAAGTAGCCGCCATACTGGCAGGGCTGGATAAACATGTAAAAACTATTCTACGTTATCACCTAAGCTTCGATTTTGCTTTTATGGCCGGTGTTTACCCCGGTATAGCCGCACTCTGTATGATGGCAAGAGATAAATCAGCAAACTCCATAATAAGAAAAACTTTTTTTGTCTTTGCCTCTTTGCAGATAGTAGCCTGGGGTTGTGATATAGTCGAAAACTACTACTTGTTGAAATGGATAAAGACCCCGATTATAGAAAATGAGTTTGGCCTGTATCATTTTATTGTTTTTGCAAAATGGATCATCGCATTAGCCGGGGCATTGATTGCAATTCCATTTGCGATAAGAAAAAGAAAAGCAGTGTGAACAAGTTGAAAACTCTTTTTTTCATTTAGTTATGCCGCCTTATTTTTGTCTAAATTTTAAAAGCAATGGAACAAACAAAAAAGTACAAAGGTCTCTGGTGGTTAGTTTGCCTTGCCTCTACTGCTGCATTAATTATTGCTATCTGCACTCACTGGGAATGGCTCACACTGATTCTCCCCTTTCAAACCACTGCTTTTGTAAAAGCAATGGACATTATGTAAGAACTTCCTCCTTGTTGACATATTTTTATTAAGTAGCCCTGCCATCAGCGGGGTTATTTTTTTGCTTCTGGCACATTAGTTGGCTGTTTGATAAATATTCATTTTTCAAAACTTATTAAATCAAACTATTATGAGAAAAGTAATGCTATCGCTGGTAGCTCTGTTAATTATTAGCACTTCATTTAATGCAGTTTCTGCTGCTTTTATTGTTCCTGCACCCTCTCCAATCGAAAAGCCAGACCCTGCCATTGTGAGGGCAGCCATGGAATCCTTCAAAAACCTGCCTAATAAGGAAAGAAAGGCAAAAATAAAGGATGTCAAAAAAGAACTAAAGGCTTTCAAGGCATTAAAAAAAGCTGGCAAAGAACCCAGCACAAATACAATCTTGCTGGTAATACTCGCCATATTATTGCCGCCATTGGCTGTGTATCTGCACCAGGGTGAAATCAACAAAAAATTCTGGATTAGTTTATTGCTTACCTTATTATTCTGGTTGCCGGGGGTTATTTATGCTCTCATCGTTATTTTAGGAAATGGAGGGTAGTAAGAATTTGCCCACATTGTAGAAATGGGTTCGCATATCACAAGGCTTTATCAGCCCCCTTTTATAAAAAATACAAGATTTATATAATGAGCAATGCCGGTCTCTCCCTTATCAGGTAACCGGCATTGCATTTTAATTGGAAACAAATATTTAATATTTTCTTACCTGCTAAAGCGGCTAAATGCAGTTCTTGCATTTCTGCGGATATTCCACAGGTCAGCAGCAGTGAATGGCCGCTTCTTTGCTTCAGGCATTTTAATGTCAGTTGCCAATGTTTCCTTTACTTCTTTTACCAGGTTATTTAAAACCTCTGGTTCCATCTGTACAATAGATGGCCTCAAATCAATTTTCATGATATTACTGTTTAATAATTACAAAATATTTTCTGAGCAAAAACCCGGGAGAAAAACACTAAGAATCGTTAGAAGAAGTGTTGAATTCAGTCATCCGTAGCAAGTATGCTATATGCTCAAATATGAAATGCAAATATACGTAAAAAAACTCAGACGGCAAGACAGAAGATAGCGTAATGTGTAAATGAAATTATAAAATGTTATCGTTACAATATGCTGTAACGATAACCAATAATTGTTAGAAATAATAAAAGTCTATGATACCTGATTCAAAAACAAAGGCAGTCCCGACTTCCAATCACTATCTATATACAACTCAAAAGAATAGCGACTGGCTGTTTCAAATTTCAATTGATTGAAGTTGACAACAATATTAATAGAAGTAAACTGTCCGTTGGGTGGCGCACCTATATTGATATTACCTTCTATCGGTTGAATGATTTCTTTACCTGCTGCATTTATCAACCGCAGTTTAAAATCATGACTACCGGATTCTTTGGCCGCAAATCGTAAACGACAGGCAACCGTGCAAGCAGGGTGTTGCACCGGAAACTGTTTGGCATTAATACTATCAAAAGTGCCTACGATAGTCAGCTTTGAATTATTGTCCTGTGCAAAATCGGCAAGGGTGAAAATTTCTATTTCCATGATTTGTTATTAAATGTAAGATTATTAAACAATTGCAAAGACAGCACCAGTAGTTTATTATCTGCCAAATATGCAGATTATCTCAGATAAGTAATGAATTGTTGATACAAAGTTGCTTTTTACAAATTAAAAAAGTGGTAGTTAGTTGGTAACTATGCCACTCCTGATACTATTTATTTTACTTTGTTACCGAATTTTATAACAACTAGGTTTGAAAAAACTAACCCGGGTATTTCAGCAACTTCTCTCCTTCTACTGTAACGTATTTTTCAGGGCCTTCCATATAACTTACTATTACCTTAACGGTGCCACCTGCCGGAAATTCAAACGTTGCTTTTACTCTGCCCAACCCTCCTTCAAAACTGTTATTCCCTTTATAATCCATGGACTCTATTATCTGTCCGTTTATTTTTGCAAAAAGTTGGTCGCTTTGTTTATAAAATTCCACCAGCGTTTTATTTTTCATATTGTATAGTCCGGCTATTTTTTTAAACGCAGCGGCATCCAGTAAATATTCATCTTTCAACACAATGTCAAATTTTACCAGTTTTTCATTTTTGCTGTTGGTGGAAGATTCAAGAATGCGGTTCAGGGATCTCGGGTCTCCGGCACTCTCGTCTTTGGAAATATGTTCGTCACCTTTAAAATAAACCTGCGTTACAAGATCCTGTCCCGTATTGCCTGAGATACGCATATGTATATGTGCAGGCCTGGTAACTTCGGCACCTACCATATAAGGCACAGGCAGTATGGTTTTGAAATGATATTTACCATCGTTGCCGGTTTTAAACGATGCCCGGTAGATATAATCATCCGACGTATTATCATATACTCCCAATTCATCGCAATGCCATATTTCGACTAATGAATTGTTAAGCGGCGTTTTACCATCCTTTGCAAAAACAGTTCCGCTGAAATGAAGTAATTGTCCTTTTGTGCCTTGCTGTACTAATTCTGAACGGAGTGGTGCCCCGGGACGATAAAATGGGCCAAGTATATCTGTGGTGGTGGGATCTTCGCCTACATAGGCATGGCCATCCCATTTAATTTTTCCAAATACCCCGACACTCATAGCAATGAGTGATGAATTGTAAATAAAACTTCTTCTTTTCATGTTGAAATGATTAGGCGGTTAATAAAACTCAGAGGGTAAGACTAACGGCAGTATTCAGAAGGGTGAATTATGGTGTTTGGTGAGAGTAAGTTAGGAAAATAAAGGGGAAAGCATTCTAAATCTTTGCCGCTGGTTGAAGTATATTTTTTTTGAACGAAAGTGGAAGGGAATTACTAACCCTTTATTATGTCGTTGATAATTTTAAGGTGGTGATAGGTATGAATAGCTATTACCCTGCGGGCCTTGTTTACCTGCAAGTCACCAAAAACCGGATGGGTAAAAAATTTGTCCTGGCTTAATTGTTCAAATAATTCAGCTTTCTGTTTCGCCTTTTCTATCAGACCTTGAAGATTGGTCAGGTTTGTTTCATCAGCTGGTTTTACAGAATCGGGTACTTTGGCTCTGCCTCTCGGAATTTTTCCCAGTGTTAATACAATCAAACGTTTTAAATTGAATTTTTCTTTATACTCAGCCGGGTTGGAATGTTCAACAGCCGTTATCATTTTTATTAATGCCAGCAAACTATGTTCCAGGTGCCAGCCAACCGTTACTTGTGATATGGCTTCGTTCTTTTGCTCAATGAATGGGATCTTATTTTCTAACTCGTTTATTAAAGAAGCAAGGCTTTCCATTTATTTATCTTTTGGCAAACATAATGAAAGAAGGGATTATACTTTACTGCCAGGCAATTGGTTTGGAATTAACGGCGAGTCCGGCCAATAAATTATTTATACTTTAAAAACACTGCTGACCGAGACTTCGCCTTGGAAGTTTTTGAGTTGGAGACACGGTTGAGATGAAGGAGAAAATGTCACCAATGAATCAACTTTGATGGTACAAACTCGCAGATGATGATTTCGTTTTTGAAGCACAGATATGCGACGGTATACTTCTTATAATTAACACAACGATAATTCAAATTTTTCCAAAGTGGATAAGTACAAGGGTGATGCTCAATTGTTTTATCAGAAAGCCTGTCGAAGAATTCAAAAGCACCGTCCACAAATTTCTTAGCAGTTTCCGGCATGCCTTTACTTTCTATAAAATAAGCAGCCTCTGCCACCCCATCAGTTGCAGGATCAAGAATGGTTACTTGTTTTTGGCCCATTCATCTATAAGTTTATATGCTCTTTTCTTGCCAGCCGCCAAAGACCTTTTTTTAACTGGTTGGTTTTTCTTAGCCGCTTTTAGCTGCAGTGCTTCGTACTCTCTCTCCGGCAGCAGCACATACTTTTTCTTATCAATTACAATTTGTGTCATGCATTAAAGATACAAAATTATTTATCTTTTTACGGCTCTTAAGAGTTGCAGATTAGGGGTTCCTATAGTTCTTGCTGTTGGTCTTTTACCTGCCCACTTTGCCCACACACAAGACACAACAGCGGCGTACTCCTTTTTGTAAAACACCAACGAGGGCAAAAGGAGTATAAAGAACCCGGCTGTTAACCGGGCTCTTTGCATTTTCGTCTTAGCGTAATTTTTTCTTTGGATTCGCTTTCTTCTGTGCTGAGCTTTTCTTTTTTGTAGGCTTATTCTTCCTGGGTTCAACGTTCTTTTTTGACATACAATTAAATTTAAGGTTAGTGAATTATATTTATGGCTGCAGGAAATTTCTTCCCATCTTTATTTCCCATAAGTAAACAAAGATATGCCTATAATGGTACTGTTTCCTGTATTCTTGCTCATGCGGTAAAAGTATAAACAGCACTATATCATACTACTTTTTTTCATCTTTTTTATTTTATTTCAGCTTCCGCAGAACTAAAATTTAATATCGCCGAGTCGGGTCACAAAATTTGTTTTAGTAATAACTACTGCTGACCCAGACATCGGCTCGAAAGCTATACGAAAGGAGACTCGGCGGGGAAGAAAATTCTTTATACTTTAAAATACTGCTGGCCGAGACTTCGCCTTGGAATGTTTTTGAATTGAAGACTCGGATGGGAAGAAAATTTTTTCTTATTAGATTAATAGACTATAAATAATGGTAGAAAT
>JANNCC010000142.1:0-7369 GCA_031386125.1 Chitinophagaceae bacterium | reverse complement strand
TTTCTTATTTCTCATTTTTTTTACCTCCTGTTCAATAGAAAAACAAATTGCCAAATCAGCCCAAGCCGATGTACTGGACACAAAAGCCTTACAAACCGCCCATGTGGGCATCAGCATTTTTGACCCGGTTGAAAATAAATATTTATACAATTACCAGGGGGATAAATATTTTGTGCCAGCCAGCAATACTAAAATACCGACATGCTATGCAGCGATGAAATATTTGGGAGATAGTTTGGTGGGGTTCAGATATGGTATAGAAAAAGATAGTATTATTATAATAAGACCATCCGCAGACCCGACTTTTTTACATCCTGATTATAAGAACCAGCCGGCCTTTTCTTTTTTAAGAAAATATTCAAAGATTGAAATTCTTCCTAACCCAGAAGGAGCTTTTCCATCTTACGGAAATGGTTGGTCCTGGAACGATTACCAGGAAACATACATGGCATACCCAAGTATCTTTCCAATTTATGGGAATATTGCGACGTTTAAATTGATTTCAGATTCGATTTTTGTTATCCCAGCAACTCTTAACTCAAATTATAATCGAAATCAGCATCCCGGGCATTCATTTCAAGTCAGAAGAAGATTTTCATCAAATGAGTTTTGGTCTTTTGATGGTAAGAATAAAGAACAACAAATACCATTTTATCCTGACTTGCTTGAAGTAATTAAGATGTTGTCTGATACAATAGGCAGAAATGCAAAACTTCAATTTCTAGATTTTGGGTTTCCCCGAAAGGATAAAAGATTTCACTCCCAACCCACCGACTCTCTTCTCAAACCTATGATGCACCGAAGTGATAATTTTTTTGCTGAGCAATCTTTATTAATGGTCAGTAATGAAATGCTGGGAGTAATGAACGATGAAAAAATTATTGACACCTTATTAAAAACAGATTTCAACGACTTGCCTCAAAAACCAAGATGGGTGGATGGCTCCGGTCTCAGCCGATATAATTTATTTACCCCGCAAGATTTTGTTGCCATTCTCAATAAAATGAAAAATGAGTTTGGTATGGAACGTATCAAAGTCATTTTGCCCACCGGCGGCGAAGGAACCATCAGTAGTTATTACAAAACCGACAGCGGATATATCTATGGTAAAACCGGAACACTTTCTGGTGTGGTAGCTTTCAGCGGTTTCTTATATACAAAGAAAGGGAAGCTACTTATTTTTTCTACTTTGGTAAATAATCACCAGGCTGCTGCTACAGAAGTGAGAAGGGCGGTGGAGAAATTTTTGCAAGGCCTCCGCAACAATTACTAATTGGCTCGCAAAGATGCAAAGTCTCCAGGAAGAAGATGTATTAATTGCGCCTTGGCGTCTTTGCGAGAAAGTTATTTTCCGAACATCTTTTCTAACTGCTCCTGTTTAAACTCTAAATAAGTAGGGTTGCCATCCGGCGACACATTCGATTGTTCGCAGGCAAATAAATCATTCACCAATTGCCGCATTTCTCTTTCAGTAAGCCTCGTACCGATTTTAATGGATTGTTGTCTTGCCAGCGAACGAACTAATTTTTCCCGTTTAGAAAATTTTACTTCATTACTAAAGTGTTTGTATTGTTCGAGGAGGATATCAATAATATGTTTTTCATTCCCGGCTTCCACATCAGCCGGAGTGCCTTGAATAACAAAAGTATTTTTGCCAAACGGTTCAATGGTATAGCCAAGCTGTTGCAGGTCGCCGATAATTTCCTGCATTACCGCTGCATCTGCCGGGGTCAATTCCAAGGTAACGGGAAACATACTTCTTTGTGTCGCCACCGGCTTGTCTTTACTGGCAGTTTTCAATTGTTCATACACCACTCTTTCATGCGCCGCCTGTTGATGAATGAGAAGAAAGCCATTGGCCGATGGAACAGTTATGTAGGTGTTGAGGAGTTGGGTTAGTTCAGCATCCGGGTGAATAGTGAATGGTAAATGGTGAATAGGAACTTCATGCTTTAGGATTGACTCCTGACTCCCAGCTCCCGACTCCTGACTCTCATAGAAATCCTTCCAGTGCTTCAACTCACTCCTATCACTCTTCTCAATAAAATGCGCCTGGTGCTTTTGGGTAAAGCCTTTGTAAATAGAACCAGCAGCAGCGGCTGATTGTCTTTCTTCGGTAAAAGGTTGTTGTATAGAGGAGAGTTGTTGTATCGAAGCATCCAAATCAAAATCTAATGTTGGTGTTACACTAAACTGTGCCAAGGCATGCTTGATAGCAGCCTGCACAAAAGCATAAATGATTTTTTCGTCTTCAAATTTTATTTCCTGCTTGGTCGGATGCACATTTACATCCACTACGGTTGGGTCGAGGTCAATAAATAATACATACATCGGGAAACTATCTGTTGGGATCATTTCCTGGTAAGCATTCATTACAGCATGGTTCAGGTAAGGGCTTTTAATAAATCGGTTGTTGACAAAGAAGTATTGATCACCTCTTGTTTTCTTTGCCGTTTCTGGTTTACCAACAAAACCATAAATGTTCATGTAGTCTGTATCTTCTTTTACCGAAACGAGCCTGGCATTATAATTATTACCCAGCAACTGAACAATTCGTTGCTTCAGGCTCCCGGATTCTAAATGAAATAATTGCTGATTATTGGTAGTAAGAGTGAAAAAAATTTCTGGGAACGACATGGCCACCCGTGTAAATTCATCAACAATATGGCGCATCTCCGCCGCATTGCTTTTCAAAAAATTTCTGCGAGCCGGAACGTTGAAGAATAAATTCTTCATAGCAATACTGGTACCAACTGGTGCGGCAATCGGCTCTTGTCTCTTTACAGTACTGTTTTCTACTTCAATAAAAACGCCGGTTTCATCTTCCCCTCTTTTGGTTTTTAATTCTACTTGTGCTACTGCAGCAATAGAGGCCAATGCCTCACCCCGGAAACCCATCGTTCGAATATGAAATAGATCCTCAATTGTTTTTATTTTGGAAGTAGCATGGCGTTCAAAACTCATTCTTGCATCCGTTTCACTCATGCCGCTGCCGTTATCAATCACCTGTATCAGTGATTTGCCGGCATCATTGATGATCAGTTTTATTTCTGTTGCCCCTGCATCCACTGCATTTTCCAGCAATTCCTTTACAGCACTCGCTGGCCGTTGAATCACTTCGCCTGCGGCTATCTGGTTAGCAATATTATCCGGTAACAGGGTTATCTTATCAGGCACAAAATCAATTTTAGCCGCCAAAAATAAGGCATTTGAAAGTCTTACCCGCCTTTATACGAAGCTCAACCACCCTTTGCAGTAAGGTATTTTACTTATCTGCAAAATTATCCCATAGCAGGGAAAACTAAAAAACAAACAGAGGCGTTAATATACCTGCCACCCTTTGAAAACTATGAAAATAAAATCCACCCTTGTATTGGTATTGCTACTTGTTCTCAGTTCCTGTAGTAAACAAACAGATGATGTAATCGTACCTGAAGAATCATTACCCGCCACTACTTTTAGGCAATACCGGATTCTGAAAAATCAGCATTACGCTGAACAATCTGAGTATGTAGCGGTAGAATACGATGAACTTAAGTTCCGGGTAAAATTTGACAGCACCGCTTTTTATTCAACCACAAGTCCGGCAAATCAATATGACATCAACAAACTATATGGCTTTGCTGATAATAATGCTCATCATCACCAGTTCAGTGCCCGGATTGGCTGGCGGTGGAGCGATGGGGCACTACGTTTATTCGGCTACATCTATAACAACGGGGTTGTTAGTTATCAGGAACTCGGAATTATTAGTATTGATGCCGAACATTATTGTACCATAAAAATTACGGCGAATTCTTATACTTTTTCTGTTGATGGAATTGCCACAACAATGCCACGATTGAGTACAACCACAAAGGCAAAGGGCTATAAACTATTTCCCTATTTCGGCGGCGATGAAACAGCACCGCATGATATCAGTATCTGGATAAGCGAAAAATGAAACCGTTAATCTTCTTCAATTTGCGTCAGTGGCTGGCCTTATAAAAGCATGATTTGTCTTAACTTGCTGTATTAAGCCAGTCAAATGAAAAAATATTTTTTATTTACCCTTGCGGTCTTTTCTTTATTTATTTCGTCAGCGCAGTATAAAAGTAAGCTGACTGCCCAACAATGGACAGACAGTGTTTTTAATAGTTTGAGCGATGATGAGAAGATTGCCCAACTGATGGTTGTACGGGCACATTCCAACCTCGGTGCCGACCATGTGGCCAAAGTGACCAATGATATTCAAAAGTATAATGTGGGAGCACTTTGTTTTTTCCAGGGAGGACCAATCCGGCAGGCCAATCTCACTAATTTTTACCAGGGTATCGCTAAAACACCATTGATGATAACTATTGATGGTGAATGGGGATTGGGTATGCGGTTAGATAGTGTTATGAAGTTTCCGTTTCAGTTAACACTGGGTGCATTAACTGATGAAAATCTTATTTACAGAATGGGACTTGCCATTGGCGAGCAATGCAAACGCATCGGTGTACATGTTAATTATGCGCCGGTAGTTGATATAAATAATAATCCCGATAATCCTGTTATCGGTTATCGTTCATTCGGTGAAGACAAAGAAAAGGTTTCAAGATTTGGTGTCGCCATTATGAAGGGTATGCAGGATGCAGGCATTATGGCCTGCGCCAAACATTTTCCCGGTCATGGTGATGTGGCGGTGGACTCACACTACGACCTGCCTGTGATTAATAAAAACATGACAGAACTGGATTCTATGGAACTGGTTCCTTTTAAAGCTGTGTTTGATGCGGGCATCGGCAGCGTAATGATTGCTCATTTATATATTCCTGCTATTGATAAAACGGCCAACAAGGCTACTTCAATTTCAAAAAATAATGTTACCGATTTATTGAGAAACAGTTTGCATTACAATGGCCTCACTTTTACTGATGCATTGGAGATGAAAGGAGTGGCAAAATATTTCCCCGGTGGAACTATTTCTGTTGAGGCTTTGATTGCAGGTAATGATATGCTTTGCCTGCCAGCCAGTGTACCGGAATCTATTGAAGCAATTAAAAAAGCAATTGGCGAAGGAAGATTAAACTGGGAAGATATAAATGCAAAAGTGAGAAAGGTGTTGATGTCGAAATATAATCTTGGCTTGAACCAAACACAGTTTGTTGAAACCAATAACCTGCTGGCAGACCTGAATGCCAAAACAGATGCTATCCGAAAAGAGGTGGCAGAAAATGGTATTACTGTTCTTACTCAATCAGGCATGACAGCCTCCCGCACTGATTATGCACAAGTGCCTTTAACTAATAAGCAAAAGAAGATTGCTTATGTAGGCATTGGTACAACAGAACTAAGTGAATTTGGTAAACGGCTAAATGCAGATTTAGACGCCAATACTTTTCTGCTTTCTTACAAAGACGGACAGGCAAAAGCAGATGAAATTTTAAAGGAAGTACAGAAAGACGGTAAGTATGATGCTATTGTTATTGGTATTCACGGCTATTCACTGAAGCCTGCCGATAATTTTGGGTTAAGTCCTGTTGCTATTAAGTTGTATAAAGATTTGAACTTCATCAAAACAATCACCTTCACTTTTGGTAATGTACTGGCCACAAAAAATTTCTGTGATGCATGGACATTGGTAGCCTGTTACCAGGATGACATCATCACTCAGCAGGCGGCTGCCGATTTATTGGAAGGGAAAATAGTTTCCATGGGTAAGCTGCCGGTTTCTGTTTGTCGTTTCAAGTTTGGTGATGGAATAGTACATGGTGGTATCAAACCATCAAGGGCAGCCATCAAAGAAAAATTGACAGTGATTGATTCAATTGCCATGGACGGCATCGCTAAAAAAGCATTTCCCGGCTGTGTGGTGCTGGCCGCTTATCAGGGCGATATTATTTACCACAAAGCATTTGGTAATTATGAGTATGATAACTCACGGGCTATGAGTCATGAAAGTATTTTTGATTTGGCTTCTGTAACAAAAATTTCTGCCACAACAGTTTCTGTAATGAAATTGTACGAGGAAGGAAAATTGACGTTAGATAAAAAACTAAAAGACTATTTACCCTGGGTAAAAGGGACGAATAAGGAAGAGTTGAAAATTGATGAAATCTTATTGCACCAGGCCGGGCTTGTTCCATTCATTGCATTTTATAAAGAAACGATTGATGCCGGTACAGGAAACCCCAACCCGACTATTTATTCCAGCAAGCAGCAGAAAGGATATGGAGTTCGGGTAGCAGAAAATATTTATCTCCGTAATGATTGGCAGGATACGATGCTGTACAGAATCTTAAAAAGCCCGTTAGGAGCAAGGAACAAATATGTGTACAGCGATAACGATTTTATTTTTCTTGGAAAAATTGTAGAAGAAATTACGGGTCTTACACTCGACCAGTATGTACAAAGGACTTTTTATAATAAAATTGGCATGTACTCAACCGGATTTAAACCCCGGAACCGCTTTCAACTGGAGTGCTTAGTGCCGACTGAAACCGAAAAACATTTCCGCCAGCAAACAACCAGAGGCGATGTGCATGACGAAGGAGCTTCGATGTTTGGAGGTGTGGCAGGCCATGCAGGATTATTTTCCAATGCATACGATTTATCGTTGCTTTACCAGATGCTGCTGAATGGCGGCGAACTGAATGGTGAACGGTATTTAAAACCGGAAACAATTAAACTCTTTACATCTTACCATAGCAAAGTCAGCCGCCGGGGTTTTGGTTTTGATAAACCTGAAAAAGATAACCGTATCCGTAAAGACCCATATCCTTCCTCATTAGCTTCTCCTGAAACCTTTGGTCACACCGGCTTTACCGGCACCTGTGTGTGGGTGGATCCGAAGTATGATTTGGTTTATATCTTTTTATCTAACCGGGTTTATCCGACAAGAGATAATGGAAAGCTGTCGCAGATGGGGATAAGAGGGAAAATACAGGATGCTATTTACAGAGCGGTGGGAGCTGGTATCTAATCCCTTTATTTAATCTTTTTTTTCTTGATTCGGGTTATTCGGTCGCTGTTGATTTCTGTTGGGATTATTTGGTCGCTGTTGATTGCCACCACCTTGTTGATTTCTTTGTGGCCGTTGCTGCTGTCCGCCTTGCCCTTGCTGACGTTGTTGTCCATCCTGTTGCTGCCCACCCTGATTTCGTTGCTGGTTTCCGCCTTGCTGTACACCGCCTTGTCCTCTTTGCTGTGGTCGTTGTCCCCGCTGCTGGTTTCCTTGTTGATTACCTTGCTGATTCTGTCTGCGTTTTTGTTCTGCCGCCTTATCAAGGCTTTTCAAACTTATTTGTCCTACCAACTCTACAAATTCCGGTTCTTCCTCTTTCGGTTTAGAAGAAACTATTTCCACTGGCTCCAGATCATCAGGTCGTATGCCCTGCTGGTTCAG
>JANNCC010000183.1:0-11481 GCA_031386125.1 Chitinophagaceae bacterium | reverse complement strand
AATAGAAGGATGTTCATTTAATATTTTTTTGTACAAATCAGTAGCGGGCCCCTGCAATAAACCATCTTTATTTACATCGGTACAAAAAAATTTCTTTACTCCTTTAGTTTTATATTTTTCAATTAATTCAAAAACAGTTACAGTTGTTTTTTCTGTCCAACCTTTGATGACGATGATTTCATCTTTTACATCAGCACCAATTATAAAACGGCCTGCTCCAAATGCAAGCAACCAGCCGGAAAAAGTAAACTCGTCTTTAATAGCAATACTGCCGACAGCAGCATAAGTAGCTCCCGAATCAAAAGTGATCTCCAGATTTTTTTGTGTACTGATACCTCCGCTGAAATCAATAACCAACTTGGTTTTGCCAGCAATTTTCTCCAACACTTTCCAGTTTTTCACTTCGCCAGCCTTGGCTCCGTCAAGGTCAACCAGGTGCAGCCTTTTTAATCCGGCATCTTCAAATTGAAGGGCTACTTCCAATGGGTCTTCATTGTAGATTATCTTCTGGCTGTAATCACCTTTTGTCAGTCTTACACACTTGCCATCAATTATATCTATTGCAGGAATAATTGTCATTTTATATAGCTAAAAATTTTTTTAATATTTGTTCGCCAACGGCAGCACTTTTTTCAGGGTGAAATTGAACGCCGTAAAAGTTGTTTTTTTGTAAAGCAGAACTATAGGGTTGTACATAGTCAGTTGTGGCTATGCTATAATTACTTTCTTCAGCATAATAGCCATGCACAAAATAGCAGTAACTATGTTCTGCAATACCGCTGAATAAATTTGATTTGAGATTGTAAATTGTGTTCCATCCAATCTGCGGAACTTTTAACTGAGCTTCAACCGGGTTGAATTTTCTGACTTTTACATTTTCGAAAATGTTTAAACAGTCGGTATTGTTTTCTTCAGAGTAGGAACACATTAATTGCATGCCAAGGCAAATGCCCAATACAGGTTGTTTTAGAGAGACAATTAATTCATCCAGTTTTCTTTCTTTTAAATAACTCATAGCTGTGCTGGCTTCGCCTACACCGGGAAAGATTACTTTATCAGCAGGTCTTATTAAATTATGTTCATCTGTTACAGTTGCTTGTACACCGATTCTTTCCAATGCAAAGAGGACTGATTGGATGTTACCGGCATTATATTTAATAATAACCACATTCATTATAAAAGTCCTTTTGTACTTGGTAATTGCTGATTATCCACATCTCTTTTAACCGCAGCTTTTATAACTTTTGCCAATGCTTTGAAAGTTGATTCTATTTTGTGATGCTCGTTGTCGCCTTCGGCTTTTATATTCAGGTTACATTTAGCTGCATCTGAAAATGATTTGAAGAAATGATAAAACATTTCTGTCGGCACATCGCCAATTTTTTCTCTTTTAAAATCAGCTTCCCATACTAACCAACTCCTGCCGCCAAAGTCAATAGCTACTTGCGCCAGGCAGTCGTCCATTGGTAAAGTAAAGCCGTAACGTTCAATTCCTTTTTTATTTCCTAATGCCAGGGCAAAGGCTTCGCCTAAGGCAATAGCCGTGTCTTCAATGGTATGATGCTCGTCAATATTAAGGTCGCCGGTTACGTTGACCGTTAAATCAATGCCACTATGCCTGCCAAGCTGGTCAAGCATGTGATTGAAAAAATTCAAACCTGTATTAATTATTGTATTCCCTTTTCCATCAAGGTTCATCAGAATGTGAATCTTTGTTTCGTTGGTATTGCGTTGATGTTGAATAACTCGTTGCCCAAGCCGGAAATATTCGTAAATAGATTTCCAGTTGGTGGTTTCTACTGCAATAGTTTGTTGTAAACTTGCTATCTCGTTATTTATTTCAGCCGCACCAAGACTGGCATCGTTATTTAGCCAGATGGCTTTACAGCCAAGATTTTTTGCTAATTGTACGTCTGTAATCCTGTCACCGATTACAAAAGAGCCAATAATGTCAAACTCAGGATTGTTGAGGTATTGAGTAAGCATTCCCGTACCCGGTTTTCGGGTAGGGGCATTATCTTTTGGAAATGTTTTATCAATATGTACAGCAGTAAAATTTATTCCTTCGTTTACTAAACTTTTCATTACAAAATTGTGTACAGGCCAGAAAGTATCTTCCGGGAATGAAGCGGTTCCCATACCATCCTGGTTGGTCACCATTACCAGTTCGAAATCTAATTCAGTGGCTATCCTTTTCATCCAGGTAAACATATCAGGATAGAATTCTAATTTTTCAAAAGAATCCAACTGGTATGTGGGTGATGCTTCTTTAATTAAAGTGCCATCTCTGTCAATGAATAGGATTTTTCTCATGAGCTATAAGTTTTTAATGCTTCAAGTAGTTGTTTATTCTCGTCCGGGATGCCGATTGTAATGCGGAGACAATCATCACATAAAATTACTTTTGAGCGGTCACGGACGATAATGCCTTTATCAGATAAGTATTCATATACTTTTCTAGCTTCGGTCATTTTTATTAAAATAAAATTAGCATCAGAAGGATAAACGATTTGAGTGAAGGAAAGTTTCAGTAATTCCTCTTTCAACCATTCTTTTTGTTCTACGGTTGTCTTTGTCCAGTTGTTGACACTGGAGATATTTCCCAATGCTTCAATAGCCAGTAGCTGAGTAGCAGTATTAATGTTGTACGGATGTTTTACTTTGTTCAGATAATTGATAATGGGTTGTCCAGCGAAAGCCATGCCCAGCCTTAGTCCTGCCAATCCCCATGCTTTGCTCAGCGTTTGAAGAATCAAAAGGTTCGGGTATTCTGTCAACTCTGGAATAAACGTTTTTTGTTTTGAGTAGTTGATATATGCTTCATCAATTACCACCAGTCCGTCAAAATTATTCAGCAATACTTCAATATCATTTCTGTTGATACTATTGCCGGTTGGGTTATTAGGCGAGCAAATAAAAATCAATTTGGTGTTTACATCAATAACTGCTTCAACGGCCTCTAAATTCAATTGAAAGTTTTCCATCAACGAAACTTTCTTCAATTTTATATCATTCATTTCAGCACACACTTCATACATACCATAAGTAGGCGGGAAGATGATTGCATTATCTTTTCCCGGCTCACAAAAAATACGGAATAATAAATCAATTGCTTCGTCGCTGCCATTGCCCAAAAAAATATTTTCAACTGGTACTCCTTTAATGCCGCTGATTTTTTCTTTTAATTTTATTTGCAATGGGTCAGGATAGCGGTTATAATTTTCTGGCAAGGGAGAGCCGAACGAATTTTCATTCGCATCAAGAAAGATGTTAGCGGTTCCTGTAAACTCATGCCTTGCGGATGAGTAGGCCGTCATCTTTTTAATATTTTCCCGCACAAGATTATCTAAATTAAATTTCATACTTATTTTTTAAACGTATTGCTACGGCATTTTTATGTGCATCCAATCCTTCTGCTGCTGCCATTGTTATTACCGTATGGCCAATATTTTCTAATCCCTCTTTTGTTAATTGCTGGTAAGTTATTTTTTTTACAAAGCTGTCTGATGAAACACCACTGTACATCGCTGCATATCCATTTGTTGGCAATGTATGATTAGTACCACTGGCATAATCTCCCACACTTTCGGGTGAGTAATTACCGATGAACACAGACCCTGCTGAAATGATTTCTTTTGAAATAGTTTCAGCATCTGTACAGGAAAGTATCAAATGCTCAGGTGCATACAGGTTAGAAAGCTCAACTGCTTCTGAAATAGTTTCAACAATAATCAGTTTGCTATTTTTCAAAACCTGTTTTGCAATTTCTTTTCTGGGCAGCTCTGCTAATTGTTGTTTAATTGCCGCTGAAACTTTTTCTGCAACGGATTCGTTGAGTGCAATTAAAATAACCTGTGAATCAGGCCCATGTTCTGCCTGTGATAAAATATCGGCGGCAACAAATTCAGGAATCGAAGTTTCATC
Organism: Chitinophagaceae bacterium; assembly: GCA_031386125.1. Taxonomy (GTDB): domain Bacteria; phylum Bacteroidota; class Bacteroidia; order Chitinophagales; family Chitinophagaceae; genus JJ008. The sequence goes on along the minus strand of JANNCC010000183.1, from coordinate 7,557 downwards.
GGCTATCACCAATACTTCTGAAGGTCCGGCTGGCATATCAATAGCCACACCCTGTTGCTGCACTATTTGTTTGGCTAATGTCACATATTGATTGCCGGGACCGAATAATTTAAACACTTTAGGAATACTTTCAGTTCCATATGTCATAGCAGCAATTGCCTGCACACCACCGACTTTATAAATTTTTGTAATGCCACATACTTGCGCAGCATATAGAATGGCGGGGTTGAGGTTGCCATTTTTTGCAGGCGGAGTACAAAGAATAATTTCTTTGCAGCCTGTTAGTTGAGCCGGAACGCCGAGCATTAGTACGGTGGAAAAAAGCGGAGCCGAACCACCCGGAATATATAAGCCAATTTTTTCAATACCAATTGATTGCCGCCAGCAAACAACACCGGGCATTGTTTCAATTTTCTTTACTTCTTCTTTTTGTGCAGCATGAAATGTTTCGATATTCTTTCTTGCCTGTTGTATAGACTGTTTCAATTCGTCACTTAACAATGCTTCTGCAGCGACCATTTCTTTTTCACTCACTATAAAATCCTTCAATTTAATCCCGTCAAATTCTTTGGTGTATTTACGAATAGCTTTGTCGCCTTTTTCTTTTACGGTTAGTAAAATCTTCTTCACCACTTTTTCCAAAGCAGCATTATCAGCAACCGGTCGCTGAATAATTTCTTTCCAAGCCTCCTTGTCGGGGTATCTGTAAAGTTTCATTATAGTATCATTTTTTCAATAGGTATGATTAAAATTCCCTGCGCCCCGTTGGCTTTCAATTTTTCAATCACATTCCAGAAATCACTTTCGTTGATTACTGAATGAACAGAACTCCAACCGGATTCTGCCAATGGAAGAATTGTCGGGCTTTTCATACCGGGTAATAAACTGCAAATCGTTTCCAGCTTGTCATTGGGAGCATTTAATAATACATACTTATTATTTCTGGCTTTTCTTACTGAAAGGATTCGGAACAACAGGCTTTCGAGAATAATTCTCTTTTCTGCTGTAAGGTTTTTATTAGCGATAAGAACTGCTTCAGAAGAAAGTATGGTTTCTATTTCTTTTAACTCATTAGTGAAAAGGGTGCTACCCGAACTTACTAAATCACAAATAGCATCTGCCAAACCAATTTTTGGAGCTATTTCCACCGAGCCACTGATTTCATGGATAGAAGCAATAATGTTTTTTTCTCTCAGGAAGCCGGATAGAATAACCGGGTAACTGGTAGCAATCTTTTTGCCATCCAAATCATTAATTGATTTTAGCAAACCACTTTTGGGTACCGCAATGGATAACCGGCATTTTCCAAAACCTAATTTCTCAATAGTATCAGTTTCCTTACTTGCTTCCCTCACTACATTTTCGCCAACAAAACCAATGTCTGCCACTGCATCCTGCACATATTCCGGTATATCATCATCCCGCAGAAAGAAAACCTCTACTGGAAAATTGGCCGCTTGTACCCGCAACTGATTGTTACCATTACTTATTTCTATGCCGCATTCTTTCAGCAGCTTCATGGAGCCTTCATATAGGCGGCCTGATTTCTGAACAGCAATCTTTAGTGTTTCCTGCATAATTCGTTCGTTATTTTGCAAATAAAAAGGGCTTACTGTTTAGTAAGCCCCTGACTATGTTTAGTACATAATATCTTCACGGCCCACCCTTAGGGAGTAAGAAATGATGATGGTTATGTGTGTATATTCTCATGATTGAAGGGTAAAAGTAGGCATAATTTCTTTTCCTTCATAATTTTGCCGGCGTTTTTTAAAATAGTCATGTAATTTAAAGGCAAAATTGAACCAACCTAAACTGAATGGCTGACGAAAGCAATAACAAAATTGATGAGATGGGGGCAAATATAGGAGTCTATGCTACCCGAGCTGCCGCACCCTCTTTTGATTTGCTGCAACCCTGGAAAATAATTTCCCAGAGTAACGTATATATAATATACCTGTCTGTATTGCTATTTGCTTTTTATGCTTTTGCACGGCATGATTTCAACTGGATAGCATTATCCACCTCACTAATGGTAAGTGTGCCGATTGGTTTTGCCATTGCTTTTTTTGAAACACAATCCCAGGAATTTCGCCGCAGGCATCGCAGAACAAAATTTTGGTTTTATCTCGTTTACCGCACCTTTAGAGTGGTTTGCTGGTTCATGGTATTATTTTTCTTTATCATGGTAATTGTAAACTGGCTGAGGATTAATACTTACGAAACTATTTTTCCGCATAGCCTCTACGATTTTTTTGCAACAAGAAAAGTATTTGAGTTTTTAGGAATAGCCCTAATCATTTCATTGTTCTCCAATTTTCTAGATGAATTACATCGAAAATTAGGCCGGGATGCTATTTATAACCTGGTGTTAGGCAAGTATCACCAGATAAAACAGGAGGAACGGTTATTCCTTTTTATTGACCTGAACAATTCTACTGACATAGCTGAAGAAATGGGGGAGATGGAATACAGCCATTTTCTGCAGGACTATTTTTATGACATCAGTGAGCCAATAGCAAGGTATTTTGGAAGGGTTTATCAATATGTAGGGGATGAGGTAGTTGTTACCTGGCCGCTGAAGAAGGGGGTACGGTTCGCAGTATGTGTAAGATGTTTTTTTGCTGTTCAAAAACAAATTAACAGGTATAAAAAGCATTACGAAAAAAGATACGGACGGGTGCCTGCATTTAAAGCAGCACTGCATGGTGGCCCTGTAGTAGTGTCTGAGGTGGGAAAATATAAATCAGAAATTGCCTATCACGGCGATGTGCTGAACACTGCTGCCCGGATGCTGAGCCGTTGTCACGACTTCGCTGCTGAGTTTATTGTTTCTAGTTACATTCTTGACAATGTGGAGATGCCAAAATATCTGCAGGCAGAATTATTGGGAGGCATTCAAATGAAAGGAAAGCAGCAAGAAGTAGAATTACATTCTGTTTACCTCTCTGTAAGTAAAGATGCGGTTGCAACAAGGCGCAAGAGATCATTCAGGCGGAAAGCCCAAAAAACCTAAGTGTATTTGTTTACTTATAGGGGGAAATTAGCCTCTGAATTTGAAATTAGCATTTGGATTACCCGGGCAACCTTGTTTTTGAGATGCGCAAGAGGTTACTGCCAATACAACAGCCAGAAGAACTAAAGCGATAAAAGATTTACTTTTCATATAAGGTGGATATTTGATTGTTAAACGACAAAAACGACTGATTATTTTGTGAATGTAAAAATAAGATGACTATGCATTTTGCGGTAGTATAACTATTTCACTGATTTTCTGTATAAACAATTGGTTATCTTTGTCTCACAAAGTTTTGCTGTATTCAAATTTGATTTTGTTTACCATCGCAAACTGCTACCTTTACTATCCTTAATAACAAAAAACTAAGAGAAACTACTAACCCGATGTTGCAACTGAAGAAACCCCTTGCCTTTATTGACCTCGAAACAACCGGCATCAATTTAGGTACCGACCGCATTGTTGAAATTGCCATTGTAAAAATTCTTATTGAAGGAACCCGGAGTGTGAAAAGAAAACTCGTAAACCCCGGAATGCCGATACCAAAGGGTGCCAGTGATATACATGGCATTACAGATGAAATGGTGAAAGATGCCCCCACTTTTAAACAATTGGCACAGGAACTGAAACAGGTGCTTGACGGCTGCGACTTTGCAGGTTATAACTCGAACCGGTTTGATATTCCGCTTCTGATGGAAGAATTTTTAAGGGCAGATGTGGACTTTGATATGAAGAACCGCAAGTTGCTCGATGTTCAGAACATCTTTCACAAGATGGAACCAAGAACATTAGGTGCGGCCTATAAATTTTACTGTAGCAAAGTGCTTGAAGGGGCACATGGTGCCGAAGTGGATGCGTCAGCCACCCATGAAATATTGGAGGCCCAGATAATTAAATATCCTGAGCTTGGAAATAATATTGACTCTATATTAAAAGTGATCGGCGAAGACCAGATAGTGGATTTTGCCCGCCGGTTTGTAATGGAGAACGGGACCGAGGTTTTCAATTTTGGAAAATTCAAGGGTCGGCCTGTATCAGATGTACTGAAGGCAGAGCCACAATACTACGACTGGATGATGAAAGGCGATTTTCCCCAGCACACCAAGCAAAAGCTAACTGAAATCTACACCCGGTCAATGCTTAAAAAGAGTTAGTCACTGCTTATTACCTGTGAACAATTTTTAACACGGCATCTCTGCTGTTTTTTGTAAATTCGATATTTACCGCCATTATTTTGCCGTGGAGAAATTAGTTGTCATACCAACCTATAATGAAAAAGAGAATATTGCCAGTATTCTTCATGCTATTTTCAATATGTATGAAGGCTTTCATGTGCTGGTAATTGATGATGGCTCCCCCGATGGTACAGCGCAGATTGTAAAAGACCTGCAAACAAAATTTTCGGGACAATTATTTATAGAAGAACGAAAAGGTAAATTAGGATTAGGCACTGCCTATATTCATGGGTTTAAATGGGCCATTGCAAAAGACTACCAGTTTATTTTTGAAATGGATGCTGACTTTTCTCATAATCCCAATGACCTGCCGAGGTTGTATGATGCCTGCAAAAAGCACGGAGCTGATCTGGCTGTTGGCTCCCGATATGTAAAAGGTGGAGGTGTGGTAAACTGGCCGAAGAACCGTATTGCTCTTTCTAAGGGAGCTTCACTTTATACAAGAATAATAACATGGATGCCAGTAAAAGATCCTACTGCAGGTTTTATGTGTTATAAAAAAGAAGTGCTGGAAACTATTAATCTTGATGAGATACGTTTTGTAGGATATGCTTTTCAGATTGAAATGAAATTTGCAGCCTGGAAATTGGGGTTCAAACTAAAAGAAGTACCAATTATTTTTCAGGACAGAACAGCTGGTGTTTCTAAAATGAATAAAGGCATTGTAAAAGAAGGCATACTTGGTGTACTTAAACTTCGCTGGCATAGTTTGTTTACCAATTACAGGAAACGGGTAAAAAAAACTGAAGTTGTGAATGACTCAGTTAAGTCAATTCAGCAAAACGAAGTGCTGGCAGAAGGCCTGCCTGCCGGACAGGCAGGTAAATAACTCTTCCGATTTCTTCTCCCTTTTGTTTAGTTTGCAGGTATAATGAAAAAGGCTTTTCTACAACTGCATATCGCTGTTTTCCTGGCTGGTTTCACCGGGATATTGGGCCGTCTTATCACATTAAATGAAGGTATGATTGTATGGTACAGGTTGCTGTTTACTGCTGCCACCATGTGGATTTTATTCAGCCTGATGAAGAAGTTGCAGAAGATACCATTAATTGATATTTTAAAAATTGGTGTTGTTGGATTCATCGCTGCCATGCATTGGGCTACTTTCTACGGTTCTATTAAATACGCTAATGTTTCGGTAGCATTAGTTTGTTTTTCTGCCATTGGTTTTTTTACAGCCTTGTTTGAACCGCTGATATTAAAGAAGAGAATAAACTGGACAGAGTTATTACTCGGATTAATAACATTGACTGGGATTTATATCATTTTCCACTTTGATACACAGTACAAAACCGGTATTATCATCGGCATCATCTCTGCTATACTGGCTTCATTGTTTCCCATATTTAACCGGGAATTTTTGAAAAGAATAAATGTGGAAACAATGCTGACATGGCAACAAACAGGGGGGCTTTTGACATTATCAATTCTTTTGCCATTTTATCTGCAAAAATTTCCAACAGAAACTTTTATTCCAAGCCTGGAAAATTTTGGATGGTTGTTAATGCTATCATGGCTTTGTTCTGTTATTGCTTTTCAACTTTCATCGAATGCGTTAAAAAAATTATCAGCCTTTACTGTTAACCTGACTTATAACTTAGAACCTGTGTATGGCATCATCCTCGCCTTTATGGTGTATAAAGAAAACCAATTTCTTAGTAAATGGTTTTTCGTTGGTTTTGCTATTATTGCTTTAGCATTAATAATACATATAATAATGCTGGCAAAAGTCGAACGAAAACTAACTGAACATGCAGCCGACTGATTACCACGATAAAATAATACAATACTATAAGGATACAGAGAATGCTTATAAAGATTCCTGGGACTTAAATAACAGTCTTGCCATTCATTATGGTTATTGGGATTCCAAAGTAAAAACATTTCCCCAATCATTGTTGCGGATGAATGAAGTGATGATGGAAACAGCGATGATAAAATCAACAGACAATGTTCTTGATGCTGGTTGCGGAGTTGGAGGCAGTAGTATTTTTCTGGCAACAGAGTTGGGTTGCAACGTCAAGGGGATTACACTAAGTAAAAGACAAGTGCAACAGGCAACTGAAATTGCGAAACAAAAAGGGGTAGAGCAGTTGGTAGATTTTAAAACAATGAATTATTGCGCCACTGATTTTCCTGATGCAAGTTTTGATGTGGTATGGGGCTGCGAAAGCATTTGCTATGCCGGCAATAAAGAACAATTCATTAAAGAAGCGTACCGCTTACTGAAACCGGGTGGAAGGCTGGTTGTGGCGGATGGGTTTGTTTCAGTTTTTGAAAATAACGACAACCCGGTTATCCGCCAATGGTTAGATGGCTGGCAGGTAAATTATTTGGAAACTCCACAACGGTTTGAATTCTTTATGCAAGAAACAGGGTTCGAGTATATTAATTATCGTAATATTTCTAAAGAAGCTGCTCATTCTTCCCGGCGATTGTATAAATTTTATTTCCTGGCCAGTTTATATTTAGGATGGAAGAAAATTAATTTTTCCAAACCGGCTACTGAAATGCAGAAGAAGAATATTAAAGCCTGTAAATATCAGTATAAGGGAATGAAAAAAGGCATGTGGCAATATGGGTTAATCACGGGTAAAAAGCTCTGATGGAGTTTAATTTTCCTGCTATCTTTAGTACACACAAATTAACTGCTATGAAGAGTACTCTTCTTTCCCTTCTGTTATTGTTTTCTGCTTTGCTTTGTTTTGCCCAAAAAAAAGCCCTTGATCATTCTGTGTACGATAGCTGGCAGCATATCGGCGAACGGATGATAAGCAACGATGGTAAATGGGTGGTTTATACCATTGACCCGCAGGAAGGGGACAATGAACTGGTGATACAAAGTTCCGATGCTAAGTACAAAAAATCGGTGCCAAGAGGATACACCGCTATAATTACAGAAGATAGCAGGTATGTGATATTTAAAGTAAAACCATTTTACAAGGACACAAGAGAAGCCAAAATTAAAAAAAAGAAGGCCGATGATATGCCAAAAGATTCTATTGCAATTGTGGAATTAGGTAAAGAAGAAATCTGGAAGGCAGCAAAAGCTAAGACATATAAAACTCCACAAAAATCATATAGCTGGGTGGCATACCAATTAGAAAAAGTAGTTGAACCGCCAATAAAGCAATCCTTTGACAAACTCAGGACTGTTGAAACAGGGGGTAATAAAAAAGTAGCAGACAGTCTTAATCACATTATTGATTCTTTACAAAGCATAATCCAGGCAATACCAGAAAGGAAGAAGAGAACCAAGGATGGCGATGAGCTTATTGACAATTCACTATTCACCATTGACCAGGATGC
>JANNCC010000172.1:0-3246 GCA_031386125.1 Chitinophagaceae bacterium | reverse complement strand
GTTTGCTTCAAATCAGCGAAGGAAACATTCTCATCAATATACAATCCTTCCACCTGGTGAAAAAAGCAATGGCTTCTTGCACTTACGGTTTCATTTCTATACACACGGCCGGGCATCAGCATGCGGATAGGCAGTTTCCCTTTTTCCATTTCCCGTATCTGCACACTGCTGGTGTGAGTTCTCAACACCCAATCTGTCTCGCCTGAGGCGAGATGTTGCACATAAAAAGTATCCTGCATATCTCTTGCAGGATGATGGGCAGGCAAATTCAGTGCACCGAAATTGTGCCAGTCGTCTTCTATCTCCGGGCCTTCGGCTACTGCAAACCCAAGCCGTTGAAAAATAGATACGATGCGATTCTTCATTAATATAACCGGGTGGCGGGAACCAAGTGGCAATGTATCACCGGGAAGTGTGAGATCAATGTCTGATGTTTGATGTTCAGCGTTTGAGGATACTCCTTTCAACTCATCATACTTTCTTTCTGTAAAAAGTTTGAATTCATTCAATAGTTGCCCGGCTTCTTTCTTTTTATCAGGAGCCACATTTTTCATTTCACCCATAATGTCTTTCACAATCCCCTTTGTACCGAGCCATTTAATTCTAAATTCTTCAACGGCTTTTGCATCCTGTATAACCGAACCTTCAATCTCTTTTTTATAATCCTCAATCTTTTTCAGCAAATTTTCCATAGCGGCAAAGATAAGCTAAGGGGGCAAAGGAGGAAAAGAGATAAAGAGTTGCCCGAAAATATCTTCTTTACCTCTTAGCTTTGTAAATATGGATCATCTTAACATCTCCGACTTCCTCTCCCCGGTTAACCTCCATGAAATCTCACATGATGAGGGTTATAAAGAAGGCCAGTTAGGAAAAACTATTGCTATCTATAGCGAAGAATTTCCCGACCTGGATGAAGCACAAATTGTAATTGTTGGTTGCGGCGAGCAACGGGGCAGTGGATTCATTCATGGCCACAGCGAAGCACCCGATATTATCCGCCGCCATTTTTATTCTCTGTACTACTGGCACCCCGATATAAAGATTGCTGATGTGGGAAATATAAAGGTTGGTTCTTTGTTCACCGACTCGTATGCTGCATTGAAAACCGTAGTGCAGGAACTTATGAATGATGGCAAAACCGTTATCATTCTCGGCGGCTCACATGATTTGACGCTGTCGCAATACAATGCATATGCAGAAAATAAAAAAGCCATTGAAGCAAGCTGTGTTGATGCACTGATTGACTTAAATCTTGAATCACCTTTCCGTCACGAAAACTTCCTGATGGAAATGCTGACCGGTGAACCGAATTATATTCGTCACTACAATCATATTGCTTTCCAGAGTTATTATGTGCATCCACGGATGCTGGAAACAATGGATAAGCTCCGATTCGATTGCTACCGTGTCGGCAGTGTGAAAGAGAACATTGATGAGATGGAGCCGGTAATCCGCAACAGCAACCTCTTCAGCTTTGATATTAATGCTATTGCCAGTGCCTATGCACCTGCCAGCAGCCTTTCTCCTAATGGGCTGAACGGTGAAGAAGCCTGTGTGCTGATGCAGTATGCGGGGATGAGCCCCAATGTAAACAGCATTGGTATTTACGGGTACGATGCACAGCATGATAAAGATGAACTGACAGCCAAACAAATAAGCCACATGCTTTGGTATGTGCTGGATGGTCGCAGCCGGGGCAGAAGAGAAGCGACAATGGACGAAAAAGATTCTTTCAACGAATACTATATGACGTTCGCAGAAGTAGATACTATTTTTTTGCAAAGCAAAAAAACTGGACGTTGGTGGATGCAGTTACCTGATAAAAAATTCATCGCTTGTAGTTACAAAGATTATTTGCTGGCAAGTAGTAATGAAATACCGGAGCGATGGTTGAGGGCACAGGAGAGGGGGTAGTACCCCCCTCCCCCTAAAGGGGAGACTTAGGTCAACGATACTTATTGATAAATTGAACTCTTAAAGCATAAAGAAATTTCAAACATCCCCTTTAGGGGTGTAGTGATTTTTAATCTTTAAAAACTATTTATGGGGGTCTCTACAGGAATTTGCTCTTACGGCATGAGTGGAAAATTATTTCATGCACCATTTCTCGATGCACATCCGGGATATGAACTCACAGCTATTGTAGAAAGACACAACAATGATTCAAAGGAAAGATACCCCGATGCAAAGCTGTATCGTTCGGTGGAAGAACTATGTGCCGATGCTGCTTTGCAGCTGATTGTAGTAAATACTCCAACGCATTTGCATTTTGAACAGGCTAAAATGGTATTGCAGGCAGGTAAGAATATGATAATTGAAAAACCATTTGCTATTACTGTGAAGGAAGCTGAAGAGTTAACTGCGTTGGCTTCAAAAAATAATTTATTTCTTAGTGTATATCAAAACCGCCGCTATGACGGAGATTATCATGCGGTGAAAAATGTGTTGCAGCAAAATTTATTGGGAGAAATAAGAGAAGTTGAAATTCGTTACGACCGCTATCGACCAACCTTTGGCGGCAAGCAACACAAAGAAGGTGATATGCCGGGAGCCGGTAATCTTTTTGATTTGTCACCACACCTTGTTGACCAGGCTATTCAATTGTTTGGATTTCCGAAAGCTGTGTTTGCAGATTTAATAAAGATGCGGGAGGATGTGGCCGTACAGGACTATTTTGAATTGCTTCTTTATTATGAAAAACTAAGAGTAAGACTAATAGCCACCTGCATTGCCCGTGAATCAACCTATGCCTACACATTGCAAGGCATGAAAGGTAGTTTTTTACAACAACGATCCGATATGCAGGAGCAGCAATTGCTTGCCGGAACAAAACCATCGTTGGAAAGCTGGTGCCCGGCACCTTCCTCACCCGATGGATTACTACACACAGAAATAAATGGAGAAGTGGTGCGAAAAGAAACAACCTCTGCTCCCGGTAACTACATGGGCTATTATGATGATGTATATAAAGTACTGACCGGGCAAGGGCCCAATCCTGTGCCTGCGGCAGATGCGATAAAAAATATGCGTATTATTGAAGCGGCATTGGAAAGTATGAAGGAAGGAAAGGTTGTGTCACTCTGAGCTTGTCAAAGAGGGATGAGTAGTATATCTGAAAAGAAAATTGTAAATTTGAAAGATGGGTACAGATAAAAATATTCTTTATAAGCAATTGCAAAAATATTTTGCAGATAAGCCTGTAAAAAAAGTTTTTGTCTTTGGTTCTTTTGCCCGGAATCAAGAAAA
>JANNCC010000155.1:0-15468 GCA_031386125.1 Chitinophagaceae bacterium | reverse complement strand
GCTATTGCCCTGCTGGTTTATTTTGCCTACCTCATTTTAAGAGATTCTATCCAGGATATGGATAAGAAAGCAAGGATTAGTGCAGTGTATAATATTTTTGCTTACACTATGTTGTTTCCGGCCATCTGGATATTACCAAGGATACTACCAAGTCTGCATCCCGGAAATGAAGGCAACCCTGCTCTCGATGTAAAAAATGATATTAGTGGTAATATGAGAATGATCTTTTACCCAGCAGTAATTGGCTGGACATTACTCGGCGTTTGGATAGCCACTTTGAAAATTCGGTTGAATTTATTGAAAGAAAAAAAGATGATGCCATGATGAAAAAAATGATACTGATGTTAACATTCCTGATGACCACCCTCATCAGTTTTTCGCAGGAAAAAGTAGAAATGGCAGATACCATGCGCAGCAATGGAAGAATTTATGTAGTAGTAGCCGTAGCACTAACTATTCTTATTGGTCTTGTTTTATATGTAGTAAGAATAGACCGGAAAATACGTAAGCTGGAGAAAGGAAATTGAATTGCCCAACGGAGTGTAACATTAACTCCACCCTTATAATAACGATTGCTTAAACTAAAACAAGAACTCATGTCAGACAAACACTACAGTTTTTTTGGTGCCGTTGAAAGAAGTTTTGACAAGGCAGCCAAATACACCAAATGGGACAAAGGGATACTCGAACAAATTAAAGAATGTAACGCTGTTTACCAGATGCGTTTCCCGCTGAAAAGAGATGATGGAAATATTGAAGTGATAGAAGCCTACCGGGTGCAGCACTCCCATCACAAAACACCGTGCAAAGGCGGTATCCGTTTTTCCATGGAAGTAAACCAGGATGAGGTGATGGCACTCGCCGCATTGATGACGTACAAATGTGCAATTGTAAATGTCCCTTTCGGCGGTGGTAAAGGCGGTATCAAGATAAATCCCAAAAAATATTCTACTTACGAGTTAGAAAAAATTACCCGCCGCTACACAGCCGAGTTGATCAAGAAAAATTTTATTGGCCCGGGTACAGATGTACCTGCGCCGGACTACGGAACAGGTGAAAGAGAAATGGCCTGGATATTAGATACCTATACGGCGATGCACCCCGGTGAAATTGATGCGGCTGGTTGTGTAACAGGAAAACCAATCACACAAGGTGGTGTTCGTGGCCGCAGAGAGGCAACAGGTCTTGGTGTATTCTTTGGCCTGCGGGAAATGTGTAATATGGAAGATGTAATGAAAAAACTTGGATTGCCAGTTGGTGTGGAAGGTAAAAGAGTGGTGGTACAAGGTTTGGGTAATGTAGGTTATCATTCTGCCAAATTCTTTCAGGATGCAGGAGCTAAAGTGATTGGCCTTGCCGAATACGAAGGCGCCATCTGGAGCAAAGATGGATTGGATGTGGATGAAGTATTTAATCACCGCAAGAAAACAGGCTCTATCTTAAATTTTCCCGGTGCTACCAATTTTGAAAAAAATGGAGATGCATTAGAAATGGAATGTGATATACTTATTCCTGCTGCATTGGAAAATGTTATTGATGCAGAAAATGCTCCCAATATAAAAGCAAAACTGATAGGTGAAGCTGCTAATGGCCCGTTAACACCTGATGCAGATGAAATATTGGCTAAAAAAGGTATAGTAGTAGTGCCTGATATGTACCTGAATGCCGGTGGTGTTACCGTTTCTTATTTTGAGTGGTTAAAAAACCTGAGCCATGTTCGTTACGGACGGATGGAAAAACGTTTTAATGAAAACATGAACTCACACATCATTGGCCAAATAGAAACACTGACAGGAAAAACTGTTTCTGAAAAAGAGAAAGAATACATTATGCACGGTGCGGATGAAGTGGATCTTGTTTATAGCGGACTGGAAGAAACCATGATATCTGCCACCCATGAAATTATGAATACCTGGAAAAACAATCCAGACATTCCGGACATGCGGACTGCGGCCTATGTTGTTGCTATTAATAAGGTAGGCACCAGCTATGCAGAACTTGGAATTTTTCCATAAACCAACTGCTTACCAACCTGCCTGCCGAAGGCAGGTTGCTTATTATTATAATCCCATTTGCGAAAGCAGGTGGGATTTTTGTTTGCACCGTGGTACAGATTTCCGTTGAAAATCAATTAAATTGTGTGATAGCAGTTGTGGCAATGCACCTGTTAGCTGTAATTTTTACTGGTAAACTGCTTAATATGATATGTTACAAACATTAATCGATTTAAACGACTCAATATGAAAAAAATATTTTTATTTATTGTCTTAATTATCACTTTTCATTTATCAGTAATTGCTCAAAGTGGAGTTGAGTACTCAAAATTGGTATTTAGGCAAGGGCTTTTTTATCAAATAAACTCCCAAGTACCCTTCACGGGAAAAACATACCAAGAAAGAGGCGAGGATGGAGTCAGCAAACTTGAGGGAACATTTTTAAAAGGTAAAAGAAATGGCAGATGGATAATCTGGCACAGTAATGGGCAAAAGCAATTTGAAGGCAGTTATATTAATGGAGAATATGATGGAAAAATAACTAGATGGGAAGGAAACGGCCAATTAACAGAAGAGGTATTTTACAGTAAAGGGATTTTACATGGGGCTTGTAAACTATATAATAATAACGGCAAACCCAAATTCAATGGTGCTTACATTATGGGGAACTACAATGGTCTTATAACTGAATATTCATATGATGGAAATCTTGTAAAATCTGCTAATTATAATAATGGAGTATTAGATGGAGAGTATTATGAAGATCCTAAAAGTGGCAATAGAATCAAATGTATATATAAAGATGGAAAACTGAATGGAAGATACATTGAATATCATTATACAGGAAAACCTGACTTTTATGGTAACTATGAAAATGGTATAAAAGAAGGAGAATTTATTTATAATTATCCGGATGGAAGTTTAAAAAAGAAAGTCAATTATACTCACAATTTGAAAGAAGGTGATGTTTATTATTATAGTGATCAAGAAACAGCAGCTCCGAATAAATTGAGAGCACAAATGCATTACGATAATGACAAATTAAATGGCAAATATATTTCTTGGATTACAATTGGAGTCGGACAACAAATATTTACTGCTGAGGAATACGGTGGACGGATACAAGAATTGAACATCTGGGCATGTTATAAAATGGAGGGGTGTTTTAAAAATGGAAATCCAGATGGCATATTCAAACTTTGGGTAACAGGACCATCGCAAAATGTTTATGCAAGAATTATTTTCGAGAATGGAGTACTAATTGATGATGGTTGGACTGAATACGGGCATATTCCAACTTTTAAATCAAATGGCGAAATAGATGAAAGATGGAAATATTATAGAAACCAAGAAAGATGGACAAAAAAATATTTCTTTTCTTGTGAAAATTTAAACTCCGACAACAGTTCATCAAATAACAATGAGCTTAATAATTCCAATAATGAGCCAGCAAACAAATCCGAAAATAATTCCGTACAAAATAACCCACTCCTGAATTCTGAACTGACAAATTCACAGGCTTATGAATTTACCGCTAAAAATATCAATTTTAAATCATCTTCTAATTCTGAAAATGTTAATGCTCTAATTCTTTTGTCATACAAAGACGGCGAAAATGAAAATTTAAGTCAGAAATCTAAGCTATATATTACGAACTGGTTCAAAAATATGGTTGATACCAAAATCGCCGGAACAAATGTCGATTTGACAAGTTTAAATAAAGACTCAATTGTAAAAATTGAACTTGCATTTACAGTCAGGCTTACAGGAACAACAACATTAGACGCTTATGTAAACACCCAAATAATGGTTACAAAAAATGGTAGTAAAATCGAAGAGACCTCATTTGAGAAAAGCAGTAACGTTCTATTAACAAGTAATGATGCTAAAACTGTATTAAACAATTCAATGACTAACAGTTGGAAAAAAATAGAGAATATCTTAAGTCAGTATATCCAAATTAAATAGCAAAAGCCAGGCAATATCTTTTTTGCCGACACATTACATTTAGCAATGAAAGAGACATTTTTCACCCGTAGTCTCCTTCTTGACTAATCCCAAAATAATGTTGTAAAAATATACACCCGGCCTGTTTAACCGCCGTGAGCAGGGATTTCTGTTATCAAATCAAGTTTTCCTGCAAGACGAATCCATCCAAAAGAATTGGACCCATTTGTAACAATAAGGTAACGAACCGGCATACTTATATTATACCGGAGAATTTGTTCCAGTACTTTATCATCAAGCTTTATTTCAGCGGCCTTACATTCAATCATCATCCAGGGTTCATGATTACTGTCGTACACCAGAATATCAAATCGCTTTTTTAATTCACCGAGCTTAATTTCTTTTTCAATGGCTATCAGCGATGCCGGGTAGTTTTTAGTTTGTAAAAGATATTGAACAAAATTTTGCCGCACCCATTCCTCCGGTGTCAGCACCAGCCATTTTTTCCGGAGCGAATCGAAAATAAATTCCTTGCCGTCTTCTTTTTTAATACGAAAACCCGGCTCCGGATACCTGATATTCATCATCATGCTTCAAAAGTAATTGATTAAATTTGTCTATATGAAGACAAAAGAAGAGATCGTACAAAACTGGTTGCCCCGCTATACCGGTGAAGCATTGGAAAATTTTGGCGAATACATATTGCTGACCAATTTCAGCAACTATGTAAAAATGTTTGCCGAATGGAACAAGGTGAAAGTGATTGGCGAAGGGAAACCAATGCAATGTGCTACGGCTGAAAATATCAGCATTATCAATTTTGGAATGGGCAGCCCGACCGCTGCTACCGTAATGGATTTGCTTTCTGCTATTCATCCCAAAGCTGCTTTGTTCCTGGGGAAATGTGGCGGCCTGAAAAAACGTAACAAAATTGGCGACCTGATATTACCTATTGCCGCCATCAGGGGTGAGGGAACATCAAATGACTACTTCCCAGCTGAAGTACCGGCACTACCTGCATTCGCTTTGCAAAAAGCAGTGTCCACCACCATCCGTGACTACGGCGTTGATTACTGGACCGGCACCGTGTACACAACCAACCGCCGGGTGTGGGAACATGATGAGCCTTTTAAAGAATACCTGCAAAAAATAAGGGCTTACGCTATTGATATGGAAACAGCTACTGTTTTCACTGTTGGGTTTTATAATAAAATTCCAACCGGTGCATTACTATTGGTGAGTGACCAGCCCATGATACCGGAAGGAGTAAAAACAGAAGAAAGCGATAAGAATGTAACCAGCCAGTATGTGGAGAACCATCTTAAGATTGGTATTGATTCATTAAAACAGTTAATGAACGATGGCATGACAGTGAGGCATTTGAAATTTTAAAATCATACATTATGAAACAGCTTATCTTATTACCAGCACTTACTCTACTGCTTCTTTCCCACACTAACTGTAGTAAAAATGCTGTGAGGTACAAAGGCAAACTTGAAATCGCCGGTATTTGTATGAATTATACTATCCGTATCACAGAAGGCAATATGGATACTTCCAATATCGTTGCCAACTGGATTGATGAAACAACGAATATATCGTACACCAACGTTTTCAGACTTGGCAATCCCTGCGATTTTCCTGCTTCTATTAAACAGGGTGACGAATTTTATTTTACTATAGATAAAGGAAAAGGGAAAGACTGTGCAGTCTGTATGGCTTATTATCCCACGCCGCCTAAAGCCCTTTCGATTAAAGTAACAGAGTGATGGTTTTTCCGGTAACAGACCGGGTAAGAAAAATTGCAGGCAAGGGGGCCTGATATTCTATATTTGGAATTAATTATCAGTAAAATTCTTATGGCCGGAACTTTCTCACAGGTATATATGCAATATGTTTTTGCCGTAAAAGGCAGGGAGAATCTTATCAAAAAGAATTTTGAAGAGGAGGTTTATAAGTACCTCGCCGGTATTGTTGCCGGGAAAGGCCAGAAGCCATTGGCCGTTAACGGAATGTCAGACCATATTCATGTATTAGTGGGTCTGAAGCCAGCAATGAGAATCTCAGATCTGATCAGGGATATAAAAAACAACTCGGCCAATTTTATTAATGAGAAAGGCTGGCTGAATCAAAAGTTTTGCTGGCAGGAGGGATATGGTGTGTTTTCTTACTCAGAATCAAATTATGGGAAGGTAATTGACTATATCAAAGACCAGAAAAAGCACCATGAGAAAAGAACATTTCAGCAGGAGTATCTTTTGCTGCTGAAAAAATTCAATATCCCATTCGAGGAGAAATATTTGTTTGAATTTTATGATTAATTTTAATATCACCCCTTCGGGGTTTTGTGCTGAATAGATTTTATTTGCTATAGTAATAACAACCCTTCGGGTTTAAAGACCATATATTTAGAAGCTCTTTCCGTAGTTGAAAGGAGAAAGACAATATAGATGAGCCAAACAACAAATGCTCCGAACTCTGAATTGAAATAGTTAATACCAATGAACAGAATAACTAACTTTTCAAATCCCGAAGGGATGAAATTAATATAGCCAGCATATCAAAAAAGAACCTAAAACCCCGAAGGGGTGACATCAGACAAGAAATATGAATCCCCTTTTAGCAATAAACAACCTCTCTCTTGATTTTATTTCCGAATCAGGAACTACCAATGCTTTAAAGAATATTTCCTTTACCGTAAACCGGGGTGAAGTAGTGGCACTCGTTGGCGAATCCGGCTCAGGAAAATCTGTTACCTCTCTTTCTATCTTACAATTACTTCCTTCGCCACCGGCGAAGTTTACAACAGGAACAATTCTCTTTTCAGAAAACGGAACAGAAAACTCGGATCTGTTGAAGAAAAACAGGGGTGAAATGCAGGACATCCGGGGCAATAAAATCGCCATGATTTTCCAGGAACCAATGACATCGCTGAACCCGGTGCTTACCTGCGGCGATCAGGTGATGGAAGCAATACTTCTCCATAAAAAAGTTTCAAAGGTTGTGGCAAAACAACAAACTATCACCTGGTTTGAAAAAGTAAAACTTCCCAATCCAGATGCTATGTTCAGTCGCTATCCACATCAACTAAGCGGCGGACAAAAGCAACGGGTGATGATTGCGATAGCTATGTGTTGCGAACCTTCTTTACTTATTTGTGATGAACCCACTACTGCACTGGATGTAACGGTACAAAAAACAATTCTGCAACTGATAAAAGAATTGCAACAGCAACTGAACATGGGTGTCATCTTTATCACCCATGACCTGGGCGTTGTAGCCGAAATTGCTGACCGGGCGGTGGTCATGTACAAAGGCGAAATTGTAGAACAGAATACGGTGAAAGAAATTTTTAGCAGCCCGCAGCATCCTTACACCAAAGCACTGCTGGCTTGCAGACCTGTGAACCATCAGAGAGGAAAACGTCTTCCTGTAGTTTCAGATTTTTTGGGAGAAAGAATATCGAACCTGTCTGTCGCACAAGCAGGTATTGGGCATGGAATAATAAATCAAGAAGTGAAAGGGTCTGATAGTTCGAAGACACTTTTAACAGTTGAAAACTTATCTGTTTGTTTTCCTGCAAAAAAAAATCTGTTTGGAAAAGCCAGTTCATATACCAAAGCTGTGGAGGAGGTGAGTTTTGAAGTATATAAAGGAGAAACGTTGGGTCTGGTAGGTGAAAGTGGTTGCGGTAAAACAACATTGGGAAGAACTTTATTGCGATTGATTGAGCCCACATCAGGGAAGATTATTTACAACGGTATCGATCTTACTGCAAAAAAACGAGAGGAACTGCGGTCATTAAGAAAAGAAGTACAAATAGTTTTCCAGGATCCCTACTCATCGTTGAACCCAAGAATAACAATTGGCTCTGCTATTGCCGAGCCGATGAAAGTACACGGTATTCTGCCAACGGATAAGCAACGAAAAGACAAAGTAACCGAGCTGCTGGAAAAAGTAAATTTGAAAGCAGAACATTTTAGCCGGTATCCGCATGAATTCAGTGGCGGGCAACGCCAGCGTATTGTTATTGCCCGGGCATTGGCACTCAATCCTTCTTTTATTATTTGTGATGAATCTGTTTCTGCACTCGATGTAAGTGTACAGGCACAGGTACTGAACCTGCTGAATGATCTGAAAAAAGAATTCGGCTTTACCGTTATCTTTATTTCGCATGACCTGTCTGTTGTCCGCTATATCAGCGACCGCATATTGGTAATGAACAAGGGAAAGATTGAAGAAAGCGGCCAGGCCGATGATATTTATTTTAATCCCCGGTCAGATTATACAAAAAAATTAATAGCCTCTATTCCTAAAGGTCTGCCTTTCCGGTAGGCATGTCTTCCTGTTTAGTCAACATAATCCGTGTCGCCCCTGTCATTATCCTCTTCATAAAAATTCTTAGCACTTTTTCTTCGGGAATAAATCATCTTTTTCAGCATTTTTCTTAGCTGATCACTTACTCCCTCATCCTCTTTAAGTTTTGTTTCGGTGAAATTCGTAAAAGAATATTGATTATAGCTGTAGGAGGATAACAATGGCGAATCAAAACCCCGCAGAGTTAACATGGTACTATCTTCATACTCGAATTGCCTTGGGTCTTCAGGTACAAGCCCCACAGTGGCCAGCTTCCAGGTCAGGTCGTCCTTCTTTGCTTTGTACTTGTAGAAGTAAATAAATCCTTTCTTACCCTTGTATTCTGTCCTCAGCCTGTCAACATAGATAACTGAATCAGGCTTGCTATAAGATTTTGTATCCATCAACGAACTCTTGCCAAGGTCAAGATGGTTGTTATAGAGTGCCGGAAATTTATTCATCCTTTTCATCTCCTTCAGTCTGGTGTATAATTCATAGCGGTATTCCTCCAGGCTGCCAAAGTAGTTGAGCAATGTATCAGGATATGGCTTATTATTCTTCAGCATCAGCAGCATAGTGCTGTACTTTAGTCTTTTGTCATTTGACTTCAGCATTTGTTGAATTAATGGCTGAACAGTTGCATTTAATTCCCAATAGGGCAGTAATAAGGTAGCATACAGGCTGAGGTCATCATTTCCGGAATCACTATCATCATCCCCGTAATAAGAAGAGGTTTTCTTTTTCGCTTCTTTATCTTCTTCTGCCTTCTCAATAGCTTTTTTCTTTTCGGCAATTGATTGTTTTTTAAGCTCTTGTTTTGCTTCTATCATGAACTTGCTGAAATACATTTCGTAGTCTTTCGGTTTCACCAGGTTACTATCCACCATTTCACCAAGCAGTTTCATGATACTACTCTTGTAATCCTGCAGGTTTAGCAGTGGCAACAGTTCAGAAAGAATTGTCCTGGTAAGTTTCAGCGTATCCGACAACTCATCCAGAAATTTTCCATTATCATAACTATACGTTGAAGGAAGAAGAGGGCTGATGTATTTGTAATCAGAATAACTGCCTGTGCTTATATCCAGTACTGGTGGTTCTGCATTTATTATATCCCTGAAAATATTATAAGCATGCTGTGTTTTATGTTGCAATAAACTTTCCAATGCGGCATATTGCAATTCTACCGTATCATCCAACGAATAATATAATGTCTTCAGGTAATCAGCTGATGAGTTGGTCTTAATATCGCCCAGTTTATTAATCAATGATGATTTTGTGTCCAGGTATTTTTTCTCCCCCCAGTTCAGCCAGGCAATAGATTTCTTAAGTTGCGGCAAATCAGACGAGTCAAGGTCAATATCACCTATATGTTTAACAGCCCTTTTATGCAATACACTGTCTCTGTTCATAAAATCATCAAAGAAGAGATTCGACTTTTTTGCAAACGGATTTACTCCTTTTAATGTATCTGCAGGAGTAAAGCTTTCAAAAAATCGTTGCACAAAAGCACTTGCCTTTGTAAGTGTATCCGTTTCTGTGGCCAGGTAAAAACCAATACCATCTTTGTAAAAAGACTTCCCCCACAGTGCTCTGCTGCTACCGGTATCTGTAATAATAAGTTCCCATACTTTCATTTTATTGGGCAGCTCTGTTTTCTTCTTGTACTTCACCACCCAGGTGCTGTCGCTTCCAAAGAAAGATTGCTCGTTGTCTTTATCTAATGCAGTGCTGTCTTTTGTGTAATAATATCTTGGCGACCGGAAAAAAGTTACGAATATTTTTTCTCCTGTAGTATCGTTGCTGATCGTTTTGTTGCGGTATGCACCGTCTTCCAGCTGGTCGTTTTCCGACTCTTCCTCTTCATCCTCATTTGAAGAATAGTTATAGCGGGGTATGTCTAATTTTATTTTTTTGCTCTCCGGGTACACAGGAGTGGAAACGGTGTAATACAACGACGTATCTTTTTGCTGCTTTACTTCGCCATAAACAAATGGTTTTATCTCGAAAGAGTTAATAAAGCTGGCCATAACCGGTGTTTCCTGTTTACCATGTGCCACCAGTGTGTAATAATGCGGCCCCTGTATAATATAGCGGACAAAGTAAAGAGAACCCTTCTTGTCTTTGTATCGGCAATCCAATGCGGGGTAACCTTGAAAAGTGGTTTGTTTCCGTAACAATTGTGTGTCAATAAATTCAGACGATGCAAAACTCTCCTCCATCAGGCCCAGGTCAAATGTATCTTCTTCTACAAACCGGTAATTATGAATATCCGTTCTGATGATACGGAAATTTGTGCCAGTGGCTTTATCGTTGGCATCATATATCCAGCTACCATCGTTGCCGATATAAGGTTCATGCGGCAGGTCAATACTAAACCCACCATAGGGTGGAGAATATTTTTTAGTGATTGCCGGTTCGGCAGCATTCTTATATTCCTTTAACTGAATACTGTTGAAAAATTTGCCTGCTTCCACTCCATTTTTTACATAGTCGCCGTTGCCACTGATTTTGAAGAAGAGAATCTCAAAAGGAGTGATAAAAATATTGTACCGCTGCAGGTCACCGCGGCGGGTCTTATTAGTGATATCAAAACCTTTGTAGCCGTTCTTTGTAATAGTTGTCTTAGAAATTATTTTTCCGGGTATATTTTCATAGAGTAAACTATCAATGGTTTTGTAAACATCATCCGTACCATGATTCCACATCCAGGCATTTGTCATTATCCGGGTTACCATGTAATAGCTGCCATTGGACATATCAGCATATTGTTTTTGGTCTAATGCTGCATCCTCGCCAAACTTGTAAAACTTACCGGGAATATCCACTTTATAAGAACCATCCTCTGCTGTTTCAGTTCTAAAAATTACCGGTACTCGTATTTTATCAACCAGGTCTTTGTCTTTGCCAGCCCTTTCACCCATTTTTACAGGACGTAGTTTGTATCCCTTTTTCCGCAAAATTTCAATAACACCCCTGTCGCCGGGCAGGTGTGCTGCGCCTACACCTACAAACAAAGAAGAACCGGATTTTAAAATAGAGTCAACGGAATTGGCCTGTATCTCGTTTCTTTTATACAAAAATTTTTCATCAAAAGCAGCCGACTCACTATTGAATTTGTTAATAGAATCAAGCAGGTCAAGGTTGCCGGTGCGATAAGCCTCCTGCAATTTATCTGATGAGTACTCTTCATCAACATCACCATAGCTTCTTTCCTTCTTGTTTTTATCCTTAGCACCATCCCTGTAAGCTTCTGCCATCAGTTTCATACTTTCTCCATAATCTTCCACCCCGGTTACTTTTTTCCCCCATTTTTTCCCGCATTGAAATATATACATGTCGAGGTAAGTGTCTTCCTCAAAATCACTGGACTCATTACCATAAGAACGATATAGTAAATTATTAATCGAAGACGGATTGCTATACAACGATCTTTCAATTTTGGTGTCGTATTTATAAAATTTTAAGGTTTTAATACTAAGAAAATCGTTTGGTATTGACATGTAGCTTGAATACGCAGAGCCATACCCGCTGTAATCTGATTCACCCAAATCATACTTGTTCATATCTTCCTGCCAGGTTTCGGGGTTTGATTCAAGTGCTACCACCTGTGCATTCCTGATGGCGATATAAAAAGAATCGGGAAGATTAAAAGCCAGCTTGCTGCTTACATGCATGGTGCCTATCAGGTGCGATGGCTTCTTCATACCATTACCGGTAATTTCCCATAGCAGGCTGGGATATTTTTTGTTGCTTAGCTTAAGCTGGGCAACAGATAATAAAAAGGAAAAACAGGCGGTAAGCAATAAAAGGGCTCTCTTCATATAAATAAAGTTGGGTTTCCGATCCTGCTACTCTTCCACAGCACAGATTTGCAGATCGTTGGGGTGGTTTTATTATAAACAAATGTAAGATGCGGTACAGCAACTAAAAGCATAAATTTATTTTGAAAGTCAGCGATTTAGGCTTCTCTGAAAGCTGTGCAAAGAATCTGGTAAATTAAACGGGATTTTGGGCTTCAATAGTGTACTTTTGCCAACTTTAAATGCAGTCAATTTGACCAAACCCGGCGCCGTAAGGCCGGACTTGGATAAAAACTCTTCCTGGCATTCTGCCTGGTTTGCGTCATGAGACTTATATCAAAGTAGAATTAAAAATAATTCACTTTGGTAATTCTGACCTAAACCCAGCATACTCATGAAGCTTTCACAATTCCGATTTGACCTTCCGCTAAACCTTATCGCCCAAACCCCAACAAAACGCCGTGAAGATGCCCGTATGATGGTGGTGCATCGCCACACCGGCGAAATGGAGAATAAGTATTTCCGTGACATTCTGGATTACTTTGATGATAAGGATGCCTTTGTAGTTAATAACACCAAAGTTTTTCCTGCCCGTATGTATGGTCGCAAGGAAAAAACAGGTGCTAAAATTGAAGTGTTCCTACTCCGTGAGTTGAACAAACCCAACCGTCTTTGGGATGTAATTGTTGATCCCGCAAGAAAGATTCGTGTGGGCAACAAATTATATTTCGGCGACCAAGAAGACCTGGTGGCAGAAGTAATTGACAACACTACCAGCCGTGGCCGTACCATCCGTTTTTTATGGGAGGGCAGCGAAGAAGATTTCCGGGCACAATTGGAGAAATTGGGAGAAACACCACTTCCAAAGTATATTAAACGCAAACCAGACGAAGAAGATAAAGAACGTTACCAGACAGTATATGCCAAGCATGAAGGTGCAGTGGCTGCACCAACTGCCGGCTTGCATTTCAGCAAAGAGCTTATCAAACGCCTTGAAATAAAAGGTATCCGTTTTGCGGAGGTAACCTTACATACCGGGCTTGGCACTTTCCGCCCTATTGAAGTGGAAGACCTGAGCAAACATAAAATGGATGCTGAATATTATAACATTGATGAAACGGCTTGCAAAATTGTGAACCGTGCCAAAGAATATGGTCATCGTATCTGCTCTGTCGGCACCACTACTATGCGGGCCATGGAGTCTTCTTTTACAGCACAAAAATTATTGAAACCATCTGAAGGATGGACTAATACTTTTATTCATCCGCCGTATGATTTTAATATTGCTGATTCATTAGTGACCAATTTCCATCTACCAAAAACCAGTTTGCTGATTATGACCTGTGCCTTTGCAGGATATGAACTGGCGATGGAAGCCTATAAAAAAGCTATTAAGGATAAATACAGGTTCTTTAGTTATGGAGATGCTTTGTTGATTATATAACACCTGGATATTCAAAAATAATTACGGCCCCACAGATGTGGGGCTTTTTTATTGCAATTCCTTTTCAATGCAATGCCCCACTTCTTTTGCCCGGTTATAAATTATCATGTGGGTACCCTCCTTAATAATGTAGGTAGGCTTAATCTTTTTGATAGGAAAAATCTTATCCTTATCACCATGAATATGAACCAGGTTATCGGGGTGCCAGTCATTTCTCCAGTTCAGCACCTGGTGGATGGCCCAATCCATGTAGGTGGGATCTGCTTTCTTACGATAAGCCCTTACCATAAGTTTTTCTTCTTCGGTAGATACCCCAAGCCGCCTATTATCTATTTTTTCAGTGAGTTTGTAAGGCGGTTTGCTCGGCAGCAGTTTGTTTAACTTAATCTTTCCGGCCACTTTCATCCAGTTGGGCATCTCCCCATCAGATTTAACACTGGAAACAATAATCAGTTTTTTCACCTTTAGTTCCCTGGCAATTTCAATGGCCACCATGCCTCCAAATGAAACACCGAGCAGTACCGGTCTGTCATGCTTAATGTAAACAGCCATCCTGGCAGCATACGCCTGAATTGTTTCCTTTTTTACCGGCATCAGCCATGGAATGTATTTCAGTTCATAGCCTTTCAGTTGCAGATTGTCAAATACCCGTTCATCAACCCCTAACCCACTTATACAATAAATAACTTTCTGCATACTATTGATAATTTGATTGTATTACAACCCAAACATCCCCTTATTCAATTGTTGCAGAATTTGTGTTTTATATTCCGCAGGAAGCAATAAAGAAATGTTGTGAGGACTGCCACCATACGAAACCATGCGGACAGGGATATTCATAATTGAACCAAATAGCTTCTTCACCATATCCTCCGTTCGTGAAATTTCATTACCTACTACTGAAATGATAACCTGATTCTCATCAATTTCCACTGTTCCGAACGGTTCCAGTTCCTTAATGATTTCTTTCAGGTGGGTCACATTATCAATAGTTAATGAAACAGCTACTTCTGAAGTAGTGATCATATCTATCGGTGTCCTGTATTTTTCAAATACTTCAAATATCTTTCGCAGGAAACCATAAGCTAGTAACATACGGCTGCTCTTGATGCGGATAGCAATGATATTATCTTTTGCCGCCACCGCCTTTACTCCCACACTACCGGCTTCTTCTGTGATGGTGGTGCCTTTTGCTTCCGGCTGCATAGTATTCAGCAGCTTCACCGGGATTTTATATTGCTGTGCCGGCCAGATAGATGCCGGGTGTAAAATCTTAGCCCCGAAATAAGCCAGCTCCGCTGCTTCATCAAAACTCATCTGCTCTACCGGAACTGTTTTATTAACAATCCTTGGATCGTTATTGTGCATACCATCAATATCCGTCCATATTTCACATACACTGGCACCGATTGCTGCTGCAATCAGCGATGCGGAGTAATCACTGCCGCCCCTTTTCAGGTTATCTACTTCTCCCCTTGCATTGCGGCAGATATAGCCTTGTGTAACAAATATTTTTTTATCCTTATTCTTTGTAAGTAGTTGTGATAGTTTTACTTTGATACTCCCGATTTGCGGTTCGTCATAGTTATCAATTGTCATAAACTCCAAAGCCGGTAACAACATATGGTCAAGCTCCAGTTCTTCGAGATAGACACAGAAGATTTTGGTTGACAATAATTCTCCTTGTGCAAGAATATCTTTACTCAATGCTTCGCTGAAAGATATTTTCAGAATGATATTTAAAAATTCAAAATGCTCGGTAATAATTGCTTTGGCTTTAGCAACTGCTGCTGGCTTTTTTACCAGTGTTGAAATAAAATCCTGGTAATGCGTTTCTAATTTATCAATTGATTGTTTAGCTGTATTGCGATCGCCATTGGATATATGATTACCTATTTCCACCAGTACGTTAGTAGTTCCTGACAAG
>JANNCC010000140.1:0-2696 GCA_031386125.1 Chitinophagaceae bacterium | reverse complement strand
GGTTGTATAGTTCTTATAAATATAAAATGTAGTTATCTCTCAATTCTGAAAATCATCAGGAAAAAAGAGCTCTGACAATTTAATTACGCCTTATGTCCGCCAACCGGCGGATTTGGGGTTACATAAAAACAAGCCATTCAGGGTTTGTTTACTGCCGGTACTTCTGAAAAAAAGGAAAAGGTCGGTGGCAAACGGGGATTGACGCCTTGATTCGTGTCTTCACGAAACAAGAGCATGTCCCAATAATCCTGCAGGCACAAATTGAACAAAAATGAAAGGTATTATTGGGAAAAAAATCGGGATGACAAGTATATTTGATCCCTCGGGTAAACAAACAGCCTGTACTATCATTGAAGCCGGACCTTGTGTAGTAACACAGGTAAGGACAAAAGAAAATGATGGCTACACAGCATTACAACTTTCTTTTGGCGATAAAACAGACAAACATTCCACACTCTCGGAAAAAAATCATTTCGCCAAAGCGACTACTTCTCCCAAACAATTTTCTACCGAATTCCGCAATTATTCCCTTGATAAAAATTTAGGTGAAACTATTACTGTGGACATTTTTACTGAAGGTGAAGATGTTCAGATAGTGGGTACATCAAAAGGCAAAGGATTTCAGGGTGTAGTAAAACGCCATGGATTTCATGGTGTTGGTCAGCAATCACACGGTCAGCACGACAGGCAAAGAGCTCCGGGTTCACTGGGTAACTCATCTGATGCAGCCCGTGTAATGAAAGGTATGCGTATGGCTGGCCGTACCGGTGGTGAAAGAATAAAAATGAAAGGATTGAAAGTAATTAAAATATTTTCTGAAAAAAATTATATCCTGGTAAGTGGATCAGTACCGGGTCATAACGGATCAATTGTTTTAATTCAAAAATAACTCGTAGAGACAAGGCATGCCTTGTTTCCTAAAATAGAATACAATGCAAATAGATGTATTAAAAATAGATGGGAAAAAAACCGGCAGAATGGTTGAATTACCCGAAGATATTTTCGGAGTAGAACCTAACCAACATGTGGTTTATCTCGCCGTAAAACAATATTTAGCCGCTCAGCGCCAGGGAACACATAAAGTGAAAACCCGTGCTGAAGTGCAGGGTGCAAGCCGCAAGCTTCACAAACAAAAGGGTACTGGTGGAAGCCGTAAAGGCAATATCCGTAATCCATTATATAAAGGTGGTGGTACTGTATTTGGACCTAAACCGCATGGCTATGATATAAAGCTTAACCGGAAAGTTAAAGACCTGGCAAAAATGTCTGCACTTTCTTTTAAAGCAAAAGACAATGCAATTGTAGTAGTGGAAGACATTTCTATGGATACGCCCAAAACAAAAAAGTTTATTGACATCCTTGTTAATCTGAATGTAGCCGATAAAAAAACTTTGTTTGTGATGCCGGAAGATAATGACAATGTGTATTTGAGTTTTCGTAATGTACCAGAAGTAAACGGAACCTTATTGAGTGATTTGAATACATATGATGTTGTAAATGCTGATGTACTGGTTATGACAGAATCTGCTGCTAAGATTTTTTCTGAAATAGAAACTGAAACAGAAGCTTAATATTAAAATTAAAGGGCAATGAAACTTTCTGAAGTACTTATAAAACCAATCTTAAGCGAAAAAGCAAATGCGCAACAGGAAAAATTGCGTCGTTATGCTTTCCGTGTTTCTAAAAAAGCAAACAAACTTGAGATTAAAAAAGCAGTTCAAGAATTTTATGGTGTAACTGTTGTTGACGTTAATACTGTAGTTGCTCCTGCTAAAAGCAAGACCCGCTATACAAAAGCCGGATTTATTGCAGGACAAAAGTCCTCTTATAAAAAAGCTTTCGTAACAGTAGCTGTTGGCGAAACAATTGATATGTATTCAAACATTTAAGATTAAAAAGTACGGAGTACTTGATACTAATATCTGAACTATGGCACTTAAAAAATTTAAACCGGTAACTGCAGGAACAAGATGGAGAATTGGTAATTCTTATGCTGAGATTACTACCAATATTCCTGAAAAGACACTGGTAGAAACAAAGAAAAGAACCGGAGGACGTAACTCTTCTGGTCATATGACCATGCGTTATATAGGTGGTGGTCATAAAAAGAAATACAGAATTATTGATTTTAAAAGAAGTACAAAAGGTATTGAGGGTACGGTTAATTCTATTGAATACGATCCAAACCGCACTTCTTTTATTGCACTTGTTGAATATGTTGGTGGAGAAAGAAAATACATACTGGCTCCACAGGGATTGACAGTAGGAATGAAAGTAGTTAGTGGTGATGATGTGGCGCCTGAAATTGGGAATGCCTTGATGTTAAAAAATATGCCGCTTGGTACCATGGTGCATAATATAGAAATGCAACCGGGCCAGGGTGGTAAAATAGCAAGAAGTGCAGGCTCATCAGCTCAGCTTACTAACAAAGAAGATAAATATGCTGTGTTGAAAATGCCAAGCGGAGAGTTGAGAAAAGTATTAATTAATTGCTATGCAACAGTGGGTGTGGTTGGCAACAGTGATCATGCTTTGCAAAGTATGGGTAAAGCTGGTCGTAACAGGTGGAGAGGAATTCGTCCACGTAACCGTGGTGTGGCAATGAATCCAGTTGATCACCCGATGGGTGGTGGTGAAGGAAAAGCTTCAGGTGGTCAGCCTCGTAGCAGGAGTGGTCAGTATTCCAGAGGTTTAAA